>JBGSWT010000730.1:0-6321 GCA_041751815.1 Pseudonocardiaceae bacterium | reverse complement strand
TCGGCGGCGTCGGGGTCGGCAACGCCCGCCGGTCGGGAATCCGGGCGGCCAGCCTGCTGGTGTCCGGGCTCGGGATCACCGTGCTGGTGACCGCGGCGGCCTTCGAGTTCTCCTGGCGCTACCAGCTGCCCGGGCTGGTGCTGCTGCCGATGGCCGGAGCCTTGGGGATCACTGCCCTCACCGGGCCACTGCGCAGGCCAGGCCCCCGGCTGGCACTAAGCCCCCCGATGCAGCCCTATCCCGATCCGGTGGACACCGCCACGGTGCGGGAGTTCACCCGAGCCGAGGGCGAGGTGCGGTTCGCCCCGGTGGTAGTGATCATCGCGTCCTACGACGAGGAGGAGGGCATCGGCGCCGTACTCGACGCGGTGCCCGCCACGAGCTGCGGTCTGCCGGTGGACACCTTGGTGATCGTTGACGGGTGCACCGACGGCACCGCCGAGGTGGCCCGACGGCATGGCGCTCGAGTCTGCCAGGCGACGACCAACCGAGGGCAGGGCGCGGCGCTGCGGCTGGGTTACCGGTTGGCTCGTCGCGGTGGCGCCCGTTACGTCGTCACCACCGACGCCGACGGGCAGTACGACATGGGTGAGTTGCCGTTGCTGCTGCAACCGTTGATCGACGACGAGGCCGACTTCGTCACCGGCTCGCGGGTGCTGGGTCGCCAGGAGACCTCCGACCCGGTTCGGCACCTCGGCGTGCGGTTGTTCGCGGCTGTGGCCCGCGCGCTGACCCGGCAGCGGCTGACTGACACCTCATTCGGTTTCCGCGCAATGAAGCCTGAGGTCACCGATGCCGTCACACTGGCGCAGGCCCAGTACCAGGCCTCCGAGCTGCTACTCGGGGTGATCTCGCACGGCTACCGGGTGCTGGAGCAACCCATGACAATGCGCGCCCGCACCGCGGGTAAGACGAAGAAGGGCAACAACCTGGTGTATGGGATGCGCTACGCCCGGGTGATGGTGGGCACCTGGTGGCGGGAGCGCTCGACCCGGCGCTGTGTGGCTTCGTCACGGCCGAAGACCAGCCGGTCCAGCAGCGCGAACTTGAGTATGAAGAGCGGTAGGTAGCTGGCGTTGAAGGCCAGCGCGACGACGAGAGTCCGCAGCGCGCGGTCGTCGATGGTCTGGCCGATCATCTGATCGACGCCGGTGGTGATGCCGATCGCCACCAGGCCACTGACGATGATCACCGCTAAGTAAGGCACCAGTTCACGGCGTATTTCCACCGGGCCGTCGCGACGCCATGTCCAGTACCGGTGGATAAGGAAGTTCGGCACTGCACCGGCGACGAACGCCACCGCTCCGGAGACCGTGGCCGACGCTGCGAGTACCCCGAACAGCAGCACGAACGCCAGCTGGCTGCATGCCGTGGATACTGCCGTGCCCGCGGCGAACCGGGTGAACAACCGCGCTAGTCGGGAGCTGGCGAGCCGTCGGAGCACCTCTGCATCCTGGCAGACGACATCGGTGTCCCCGAGGTAGCCACTGTTGGTGCTCGCCGCGGTCATCTGATAGGCAGCGGTCATCTGATAGGCAATGCATCCACAGAGCCCGGCAGGAGGCAACACGGTGCGGATCCTTGTTCTCGGCGGTGACGGTTACCTCGGCTGGCCGACTGCGCTGCATCTCTCGGATCGGGGCCACGACGTCGCCGTGCTGGACAACTTCGCCCGCCGCGCCTACGACGACGAGTTGGGACTGCAAAGTCTGGTGCCCATCCAGCCGCTGCGTCACCGGGTACAGGCGTGGCGTGAGGTCTCCGGCCATCAGCTCGAGTTCTTTGTCGGTGACCTGTGCGATGCCGAGTTCACCCTCGATGCGGTCCACCGATTTCGTCCCGATGCGATCGTGCATTATGCCGAGCAGCGCTCGGCTCCGTATTCGATGATCGACCGTAAGCACGCCGTGTACACCCAGTCGAATAACGTCATCGGCACCCTGAACGTGATGTTTGCGATCGCCGAGGTGGACCGTGATATCCATCTGGTCAAGCTCGGCACCATGGGGGAGTACGGCACGCCGAACATCGACATCGAGGAGGGCTGGCTCACCGTCGAGCACAACGGCAGAACGGATCGGATGCTCTTTCCCAAGAAGCCGGGCTCCTTCTACCACCTCACAAAGGTGCATGACAGCCACAACATCGAGTTCGGCTGCCGGATTTGGGGATTGCGGGCGACCGACCTCAACCAGGGCGTGGTCTACGGTCAGCAGACTGAACAGACCGCGCGGGATCCCCGGTTGGCCACCCGGCTCGATTACGACGCCGTCTTCGGCACCGTGCTCAATCGATTCGTCATTCAGGCGGTGCTCGGGCATCCGTTGACCGTCTACGGGGCGGGCGGGCAGACCAGAGGTATCATCGACATCCGGGACACTGTCGAGTGCATCCGACTGGCCTGCGAGAACCCGGCCGATCCTGGCGAGTTCCGGGTGTTCAACCAGATCACCGAGGCGATGTCGGTTGCCGATATCGCCAAGACCATCTCGGCCAGCTTCCCTGGGATCGCGGAGATCGAGTACCTGGACAATCCCCGGGTAGAGCTCGATGAGCACTATTACAACGTGATCCACACCGGCCTGGTGGGTCTGGGCTTGGCGCCGCACCTACTCTCCGACACGCTGATCGATTCGCTGTTCGGCATCGTCGAGCAACACATCGACCGAGCCGACCTGTCCGCCATGCGCCCCACCGTCAATTGGCGCTCCACCACCAACCCACCGCGCTAACCCCCGTGCCCTTGCCCCGACTGGAGACTTATCGGGCCTATCGAGGCCATTATAAGCCCGATAAGTCTCCCTGTCGGGCGCTGTTACCGGGCGCGTGCCGCGAGGGCGGTACGGACCGCCGCGACCACACTGCGTGGGTCGCGTAGTTGGCGGGCGGTGACGAATAGGACGTCCCAGCCGGCGGCCTGTAGGCGGTTGAGCCGCTCCCGGTCGGTACTGATCTGTCGCCATTCGCCGTGCCATTCGCCGTGCCATTCGCCGTCGTATTCCACGGCGAGCCGCTGATGGGGAAATCCGAGGTCCACCCTCGCGACCACACCCTGCCAATCGCAAATCAGGTACTGCGGCTCCGGCTCGAGGCCATCGAGTACCAGGTAGACCCGAAGCCGGGACTCGGGCCGGGACTCCGCTCGCGGATCGGCCAGCTCCACCGCGCGGCGTGCCGCGACGATGCCTCGATCGCTTCGCTGCGTGACCATCTGCCGAAGTGCGTCGCGATCGATCAGTCCGGCTCGCAGCACGGTGTCAAGATCGGCCACTGCGTCGGGCAATGCGCGGTCGAGTAGCAGGTCCAGGGACATCCGCAACGGCGTGGCGCACCCAACGGCCCTGGTATTCCTGCTCACGACGCGAATCTGTCCGACACCGCTGACCCTGTCCAACGCCAGACTCCCGAACCCCCCAGCCTGTCCACATCCAGACCCTGACCCACAGCTACGCCCGCTCGCGCTTGACACCTGCCCCTTCCCCGACATGGAGACATATCGGGGTTATCGGGGCGGTCACAGCCCGATATGTCTCCATGTCGGGGGAGAAGGGGGAGAAGGGGACGAAGGGGGGCTCACGAGAGGAGTTGGTTGTAGAGCTGGACGGTGCGGTCGGCGACTGCTGACCAGGAGAACTCGGTGACGGCTCGTTTGCGCCCGGCCTGGCCCATTGCCGTGACCCGGTCCGGATCGGCCAGTAGCTCATTGACGCGGTGTGCGAGGGCCCGCTGAAACCCCTCCGGGTCCTGCTCGTCATAAGGCACCAGCAGGCCGGTGACGCCGTCGTCGACGACCTCCGGGATCCCGCCGACGGCGGAGGCGACCACCGCCGTACCGCAGGCCATCGCCTCGAGATTGACGATCCCCAATGGCTCGTAGACCGAAGGGCAGGCGAATACAGTCGCCGCGGAAAGCACCTGCCGGACGTCGGCGATAGGCAGCACGTTCGGCACCCAGATCACTCCGGGGCGGGCCGCGGACAGCGCCGCCACGGCGACGCGGGCCTCGGCTTCGATCTCCGAGGTGTCCGGCGCGCCCGCGCACAGCAGCAGCTGGGCAGCCGGATCGATGTGGTATGCCGCCGCCAGCAGATGCCCGACTCCCTTCTGCCGGGTGATCCGCCCCACGAATGCGACGATGGGCCGCGTTGGGTCGACGCCGAGCCGGTGAAGCGCGTCGGTCTCTTCGACCGGGCGGTAGGTGTTGGTGTCGATTCCGTTGCGCACGACGTGCACCCGCTCCGGGTGCACGGCCGGGTAGCAGTCCAGCACGTCGGCGCGCATGCCGTCGCTGACCGCGATGACCGCGTCGGCGTGCTCGTAGCTGGTGCGTTCCACCCAGGAGGACACCCGGTAGCCACCGCCGAGTTGCTCGGCCTTCCACGGTCTGCGGGGCTCCAGCGAATGCGCGGTGACCACGTGCGGCACGCCGTGCAGGGTCCGAGCCAGGTGGCCCGCCAGGTTGGCATACCAGGTATGCGAGTGCACCAGGTCCACGCCACCCAGCGCATCGGCCATGGCCAGGTTGACCGACAGGGCCTGCAGGGCAGGGTTGGCAGCAGCGAGTCCCGGCGCAGCAGTGTGGTTGTGCACCGTGAGATGCGGGGCTTCCGGACGGGGGGCTCCGAAGCAGTGCACATCGACCTGACACCGCTGGCGCAGTTCCGACACCAGGTGCTCAACGTGTACCCCGGCGCCGCCATACACCTCCGGCGGATATTCCCGGGTCAGGACTCCGATACGCACGCCGGGTCACGCTAGCGTCCTGGCGGCGCACCCCAGCGATCAACCCCGGTGATGCGCCCGGTCATGGATCCCAGTAATGAACAGAGGAATGAACACCGGTATGAACGCCCACGGCGGGCGGCGGGCGTCACGTGGCTCGTCTGCCGAACCGGGACTAGGGTGACATATTGTGAAGGGGCAGCCGCACGTGCTGGGAATCGTCCTTGCCGGCGGTGAGGGTAAGCGATTGTGGCCACTCACTGCGGACCGGGCGAAACCAGCCGTGCCGTTCGGCGGCAACTACCGTTTGATCGACTTCGTGCTGTCCAATCTGGTCAACGCCGGGTACATCCGGATCTGTGTGCTCACGCAGTACAAGTCGCACTCGCTGGACCGGCACATCACCACGACCTGGCGGCTGTCGTCGATGCTGGGGCAGTACATCACCCCGGTGCCCGCACAGCAACGGCTCGGCCCGCGCTGGTACACGGGCAGTGCGGACGCGATCTACCAGTCGCTCAATCTGGTATATGACGAGCGGCCCGAATACATCGTCGTCTTCGGTGCCGACCACGTGTACCGGATGGACCCGTCGCAGATGGTGGCTCAGCACATCGCCACCGGCGCGGGCGTGACCGTCGCCGGGATCCGAGTGCCCCGCGGGCAGGCCAGCGCCTTCGGGTGTATCGGCACTGACGCCTCAGGGCGGATCACCGAGTTCCTGGAGAAGCCGGCGACGCCACCGGGAACGCCCGACGACCCTGACGCGGCCTTCGCGTCGATGGGCAACTACGTGTTCACCACCGACATGTTGCTCTCAGCGCTGCGCGCCGACAGCGCCAACCACGATTCCGATCACGACATGGGCGGTGACGTGATCCCGATGCTGGCCGATGCCGGGGAAGCGGCGGTCTATGATTTCGCTGACAACGTGGTGCCCGGTGCCAGCGATCGAGACTGTGGTTACTGGCGCGACGTCGGCACGCTGGACACCTACTATGAGTCACACATGGATCTGGTGTCGGTGCATCCGGTGTTCAATCTCTACAACCAGACATGGCCGATTCGCACCTCGATGCCCCCGCTGCCGCCAGCGAAGTTCGTTCAGGGCGGCAGTGCCCAGGAGTCGATCGTGGGCGCGGGCTCCATCGTGTCGGCCTCTCTGGTGAGCCATTCGGTGGTCTCCGGCGATGTCGTGGTCGAGGCCGGTGCTCATGTCGAGGGCAGCGTGCTGCTGCCCGGTGTTCGGGTCGGGAAGGGCGCCGTGGTGCGCCGAGCGATTCTGGACAAGAACGTGGTGATACCCGATGGTGCCCAGGTTGGGGTGGACCCCGAGCTGGACCGGGAGCGCTACACCGTCAGCGGTGGTGGTGTGGTCGTGCTCGGCAAGGGCGCTCACGCCGAGTAGCAGCTGACACTAGCCTGGCGGGGTGCGAACCGTACCTCGATGGGCTGTGCTGTCCGCCACCTGCGCGCCAGTGCTGCTGATCGGCGGCTGGCAACTCGCAGCGGCTCGGCAGCCGGGTGGTTTCGACCCGGTGAGCCAAACGATCAGCGCGCTGGCTGCCCGCGGCGCCACCGACCGCTGGATCATGACGA
>JBGSWT010000729.1:0-5060 GCA_041751815.1 Pseudonocardiaceae bacterium | reverse complement strand
TCGCGGCGGTGGATGTGTTCGTGATCCTCATCGTCGCCGTGCTGGGTGAGGGGTCATGACGCACGTCTGGGCCCGGCTGCCGCAGCTGGTCTGGCTCACCGCGGTGTGGGTGTTGCTGTGGGGCACCTTCAGCGTGACGTCGATGGTTGGTGGGGTGCTGGTCGCGGTGCTGGTGATGGCGGTCTTCCCGCTGCCGTTGGTCGGGAAGCGGCTCCCGGTCCGTCCGGTCCGGCTGCTCCGGCTGGTCGGCTACCTCGCTTATGACCTTGTCGTCTCCAGTGTCGAGGTCAGTTGGGAGATGCTGCGGTACGGGCCGCGGACGACCGCCGGCATCGTCGCAGTGCCACTGCAGATCGACTCCGCGCTGGTCGTGGTGGCGCTGGCGGACGCCGTGTCGCTCTTACCGGGCACCTTCGTGCTGCAGATCGATCGCCGTCGCGGGATCTGTTACGTCTACGCGCTCGGGATACGTGACCCCGATGACGCGGAGCGGGTCCGCCGAGAGGTGCTGGCGCTGCAGCGCAGGGTGATCAACGCGCTGGGGTCTCGTGCCGAGATTGCCGCGATGACCGAGGGAGGGACCCGGTGACCGCAGTCTTCACCGTCACGCTGGTGATGCTGTGCCTGGCGGGTGCATTGACGCTGGTCCGGCTGCTGCTCGGTCCCACCACCCTGGACCGGATCGCGGCGGTGGATGTGTTCGTGATCCTCATCGTCGCCGCGGTGGCGGTGTACGTAGCGATTTACCGGGACGGCTCCAACATCCCGCTGATCGCTGCGGTGGCGCTGCTCGGCTTTGTCGGTTCGGCCACCGCCGCCCGGGTCGCGGAGCGAAGGGAGCGGCACCGGTGAACCTGCTCAGCGCCATCCTCCTGATCACCGGCGCCGCATCCTGCCTGCTCGGCGCGCTCGGGCTGCTGCGCTTCCCCGACCTGCCCTCGAGGCTGCAGGCAGCCACCAAGCCGCAGACGCTGGGCCTGCTGCTGATCCTGCTCGGTACCGCCCTGCGGCTGGACGTCGAGGACGCCGCCACCCTGGGGCTGGTTGCCCTGTTCCAGGTGCTCACCGCGCCGGTGATTTCGCAGTTGATCGGCCGGTCGGCGTATCGCGCCGGTTCGATGCGCCGCGACCTGGTGGTGGTCGACGAGCTCGGGGACCGGCTGTCCCAGGAGAGACCCGACCGCACTGACTGACCGGCCCGACGCCTGATCGTCAGTCGGTCTTCCGGTGTAGCGGCCACGGGTCGGAGGCTGGCGAAGGTACGCTCAGCCGGGTGCCGATCCAGCTGCAACCCGTTACGTTTTACGTCCCCTCCTCGGCGACGGAGCCCATGGAAGTCCGCGTCTCGCACTCGGGCCTGCGCATGATGCTGGTCAACCGCGAGTCAGTCGGCCTACTCGACGACAGCTGGGCGGTCCTTGGTGTGTACTTCCTGCTCGGTCCCTCCGAGCACGGCCCCGATCTCTACTGTGCATACGTCGGAGAAGTCGGTAAGCGGACGCTGCTGCTGCGCGTCAAGGAGCACGTCGGTGGCAAGCAGTGGTGGAGCCGCTCGTTGCTCATCGCCAGCGCCTCGGACGAGTTCAACTCGGCGGAGATTGGCTGGCTGGAAGGCCGTCTCTATGACGTTCTCAACAACGCGGTCGCAGCGGAGGTGATGAACAAGGGTCGACCTGGCGATGACAGTCTTGCGCCGCAGGACCGCGGCGTCCTGGAGCGCTACGTGGAGCCGATCATGGCCGCGCTGCGGGCCTGCGGAGCCTCACCCGACACCGCCGACCAGAGGCCGGCGTCGCCGAAGGCCCACAAGAAGAAGATATACAAGGAAAGCGTCAAGGACCTTATCGACGCTGATCTGCTGAAGGCTGGCACGATGCTGATGCCACTGCGGAAGGGGCTGACCCAGACCGCGCTGGTGCTACCGGACGGCAGCCTCGAGATCGGCGAGCAGGTCTTTGCCGCCGTCTCGCCCGCAGCGATGGCGGTCAGCGGCAACAAGTCCGAACCGGGCTGGGACTTCTGGGGCGCCCCCTCCGGTGAGGGTGGCTACGTCCCGCTGTCCACGCTGCGCGATCGATTGCGCGAGGATGGTGGTACCGCCACGCACGGCGGCGGCAGTGCACCTGCGTCCGCTCCCGCAGCGCCGCCGCCGACTAAATCGGCATCGGTGGCTTTCGGCGACAGCACCGCCGAGCATGCCGCACCGTCGGTGGCACTCAGCATGCAGCCGCGCGCAGCTAGGAAGCCTCGGCAATTCAGCGAGACAGTCGCCGACCTCCTCGGCGCGGGGCTCCTGCACCCCGGTGTCGAGCTCTGCCCGGTACGCAAGGCGCTACGCGACACACGGGCGACGCTGGCGCCGGGCGGCAGGCTGAATGTCAACGGCGAAGTACATGGCTCGTTGTCGGCGGCCGCCGTCGCAGTCAGCGGCAATAAGGCCGAGCCCGGCTGGGAGTTCTGGGCTGTCAAACGAAACGGCAAGCTCGTCAGCCTCTACGAACTGCGTGAGGAACTCCGCACGTCGCGGGCCACCGATTAGCCCTGAAAAGGCACGATGTGCGTTTTGGGTCCCGATGCAGCAGGGCATCGAGTCGCCTCGTTGACGGTGGGTCAGGGGCGGGGCAGCAACACAGCCACATCGGCGACGGCGTCGAGCACCTCGTCGCTGACTTGCCCGGTCGCGGGCTCGGCCTCGGCGATGACGGTCGTCTTGCCGTCCGGGCGGGATTGGTAGTGGTGGCCGGTGAAGCTGATGTCGGCCAGTCCCAGCAGCGTGCTGGCCAGTGGGTGACGTTGCCGGTGCCGTGGACGTCGTCGAGCCGCTTGAACTGTCGCGCGTCGCCGCGGGTGTGGAAGCCGACCCATGCTACGGAGACCACGACAGAGTTGCCCTGGTCATCGCCGAGGCCGAACAGCACTCGGTCTAGCGACTTACATGGGGTGCGGGCGAAGAACTCACGTACCTGTCCGAAGGAGTTCGTCACGCACTTCAGATCCTGCTTCACCGCCTTCTTGAGGGTGCGCATCCCCATACGCCGCCACGCCTCATCAGCATCGCCCTTGCGGGCCGCTTTCTTTGCCTCGGCCTTTTTCGCGCGGATGCTTTTCCCGGCCGCAGTGTCAACAACTTGACCGGTCGAGCCCCGCTCAGCGACGTACCAACGCCGACACCACCCCCTGCGGCAACGACCGCACCAATAATCACGGCCACGGCGAGAAGCGATCGGCCTTACCCAAGCCGGGATCCGAGCCGCCACCTGGACCGCCGATCCGCCGTCCCATTCCATGCCTCCCTGGACTGACTGTCAGCCACCGACGTGTTACCGACTGTGGCCATGACGATTGTGGCACTGAAACCCCTCACACGACTGTTGTACACTCGCAACGTGGTCAGTAGTGGGCGGCACCCGAAGAAGCCCATCGCCGACGCACTGGCCGCGGTCGATTGCCCCGGCCTGCGGGTCGACCAGATCCACAAGGGCCACCGCTGGGGTGTGCTGGTGTGTGAGGTCTGCGGCGACGATCTGTCGCTGTGGTCCACACCGCGCGTACCCGAGGACGTCGCCAGGAGGGTGCACCGCTTCGCTCAGCGTCACCGACACGAGGAGGATCGATGAGTGCCCATGAGTTCACGCTGATCCTCGACCATGCGCCCACCGAGGAGGAGCTGGATGCATTGTTCGAGGCGGGGTGTGACGACTCCACCCCGGAGACCGTGGCCGGCAATGGGTGGCTGCACTTCGACCGCGAGGCTGCCTCACTGCTTGAGGCATTGACTTCAGCGATTCGCGATGTGGAGTCGACCGGACTGATCGTGTGTGCGGTGGCCAGCGATGACCTCGTCTCGTTGCGGGACATCGCCAGGCGCACCGACCGCACCTATGAGGCGGCCCGGCTGTGGGCCACGGGTAAGCGCGGCCCCGGTGGTTTCCCGCCACCGGTGACGGCCGCTGATGGATGGTCGCTGTACTCGTGGGCGCAGGTATCAGAGTGGCTGCGCACCAATCTGCTCACGGAGACGGCAGCGCGGCCAGAGGATCGGATCCTGGCAGCCGTGGATCATCTGGTTCGGGCCCGGTGTCTGCTCGACAACCGCAGCGGGTTAACGGCCCTGGCCGACCTGCTGACACCCCGCGGCCGGGCGGCCTCATAGGTCAGTCGATCTGCTCGGGGGCGTCGATTGGATGCGCGAAGGTCTGCGCTCCGGTGGCGTCGGCGACCGCGCCGAGGGCCTGCCAGTGGTCCCCGTGCCGGTGAGTGGTCACGATCGTCCACAGATCGGGCTGGTCCGGGCCATGGCTGAGCAGGTCCATCAACCGCTCAGCGTCATTGGCTGCCTCGATCAGCAACCCCTTACCGGTGGACCCGGCAGGCCAGCAGGTAGGCGTTGTTGTTGTCCATCGGCCCGACTGAGATCTTGGTGATGGTCAGCGCGTCCAGGGTCCGTCGCTGTGCCGGCCCACCTGGCCCCACGGCGTCGTCGTAGTCCTCGAGGATGTCCACAGCCGTCGACCGCAGCGCGGCAAGCGGGGCAATGGAATTCTCCAATAGGTTCCAGATGCCGGTTCGTGGTCGTGGCCGAGCGCCAATAGGTTCCACTTGGAGCTGTGAAGCGAGGCCAGGGCGCCGGGACGTGCCGACGCTGCAGCACCGGGTGATCAACGCGGTGGGTTCCCGTGCCGAGATCGCCGCGATAATCGGGGGAGGGACGCGGTGACCACGATCCTGCTCGAGCGACCAGACCGCACTGACTGACCGGCAGGGCGGACCACCCGACTACAGGGAGGCGTTCAGCTGATCTGGCTTAAGCTCCGAACTGGCGTAGGCGAAGTGGCGACCGCGGCGCGGCTGCGGCGCACCGCGATGGCGAGCAGGCCGGCCCACGCCGCGACGATGATCAGATAACCGGTCACCAGCGTGGCACCGCCGAGTTCAAGCGTCCCGAACACCGTTCGGGAGTTGGTCAGCACGATCAGGCCGCCCACGGCGGCACCCAGCACCGCGGCTGGCAGCTTGGTCACCAGCCAGGCGGCGATCGGTGCCGCGAAGATCCCACCGAG
>JBGSWT010000728.1:0-2691 GCA_041751815.1 Pseudonocardiaceae bacterium | reverse complement strand
CCGGCACCGGCGGCCTTGGCGGCAACCTCGTGGGTGCTGCCGCGATGGGCGGCCAACTCGCCGGCGCCGGCGACAGCGCTGGGAGCCCCGCCTGAACGACTCACGCCGTCAGTTCACGCAGTCCTTGAGGGCCTCGCCGGCGAGCAGGCGTCGAATGTTGGCTGCCACTCGAGTGGCTACGCCTTGGTAGGCGGCGTCGGTGACGCCGGCTATGTGGGGGGTGGCGACGATATCGGCGCGGGTGAGCAACGGTGACTGGGGATCGAGGGGCTCCTGGTCGAACACGTCGAGTCCTGCGCCGATCAATCGGCCCTCGGCGAGGGTGTCGGTGAGTGCCTCGTGATCCAGCAGTCCGCCTCGGCCCGCGTTGATCACGCAGGCTTGATCGGGAAGCAGTGCCAGGGCGTGGGCGTCGATGATGCCCCGGGTCTGCTCGTTCAGCGGGAGGCACAAGAAGAGGTAGTCGCTGCGGGAGAGTAAGACCGGGAGGTCGGCGAGGCTGCCCAACCACGCTAGCCTGAGGTGGGTGGCTGCCTGCGGATCAGGCCGGCGAGTCACGCCGATCACGTCCATACCGAACGGCCTCAGTCGCTGCACCACGGCTTGTCCGACACCTCCCAACCCGACCACGCCCGCGGTCTTGCCCCATAACGCGCGCCCAATCGGGCCGCCCCACCGGCTGCCGTCTCGGATCACCCGCTCTAGCTGGGGGAGCCGGCGGCCGACGGCGATCGCCGCCATCACGCACCACTCGGCGACTGACTCGGCATTGCCCGTTCCGGTCGTCGCGACGTTGGCGACGGCGATGTTTCGCGCGGTGGCTGCGTCGATGTCGACACCCTCCAGGCCCGCTCCCCACTGCTGGATGAGCCGAAGGCCCACGATCCGGTCCATCACGGCGGCGTCGATCCTGCTCATGACCGGGATGAGCACGGTCGCGTCGCGCTCATACTCGACCAGCGAATGGGCCGTGACCAGCTCGATCTCGGCTTCGGGTAACACTTGGCGGAGGTGGTCGCCGATGGCGGTATATCCCGCACCGGCCACCGCAACGTTGAGACGATCAGAGACGCTGACACGATCAGATGTGCTGGGCACATCTCGACCATGCCAGGAGGGGAGCCCGTCGACGACGGCGGGTGACGAGGAGGATGACGACGTGAGTGAGCTGACCCGCCCCGAGGTGGTCGTACCGGAGGGCCCGGCGCCAGCCGAGTTGGTGATCGAGGAGCAGGTGGTCGGCGATGGCGCCGAGGCTATCGTCGGTTCGCAGATCAGGGCGCACTACGTCGGTGTCGCGCACTCCACCGGAAAGCAGTTCGATGCGTCCTGGGACCGGGGATCTCCGCTGGAGTTCCGCCTCGGCACCGGCCGGGTGATCAAGGGCTGGGACGATGGAATCGTCGGAATGCGAGTCGGTGGCCGTCGCCGGCTCACCATCCCGCCGCACCTCGCCTACGGCGATCGTGGTGCGGGTGGCACTATCAAGCCCGGCGAGACCCTCGTCTTCGTCGTCGACCTGGTCACCGTCGGCTAGGTTGCCCGGCCCCTGCTGGCCCGATCTCGGGCTCTCCCAGCCTCCCGAACTCAGCTCTCATCCTCCCGAACTCCACAGCAGCGCTACTCGGATCGCCTGGGACAGCGCTGCTGTTGAGTTCGGGGCCAGGAGGGGCTGATCGGACTAAAGGTCCAGAGCGATCCGGCCACCGCTGGCTCGGGATACGCAGATCGTCATAGTGTCGCTGCGCTCAGAGGCGGTCAGCACCCGGTCCCGGTGGTCGACGTCTCCGGAGATCACCCGGGTTCGGCACGTTCCACAGAAGCCTTGCTGGCAGGAGTAGGCGATGCCGGGCACCGCATGACGGATGACGTCGAGCGCGGATCGATCGGCGGGCACGGTGACCACGCGGTTGCTGCGCTGCAGCGTCACCTCGAAGGGTTCGCCGCCCAGGATGGGCGGTGCGGAGAACCGCTCGAAGTGCAACGCCCCCGCTGCGCTGGCCGGAAGGTCCCGGCGGACGTTGGCGATCATGGCTGATGGAGCGCAGCAATACACGGTGGCTCCCGCCGACGCGTACTCCAGTAACTCTGCGCCCGAGGTGGGGAAGCCGTACTGATCGTAGGGGCGGACCACCACGCGAGCCGGATCCAGCGCGCCGAGCTCGTCGAGGAAGGGCATCGACTTGCGGGAACGCCCGGTGTAGAGCAGCTGCCACGGCACGCCAACGGCTGCCGCCTGTTTGACCATCGGCAGGATCGGTGTGATGCCGATCCCGCCCGCGATGAACAGGTAGCCGGCTGCGGGCACATACGGGAACGCGTTGCGCGGACCGCGGACGGTCACTGCGCTGCCGATGCCAACCGAGTCGTGCAGTTCTCGCGAACCGCCGGCTCCGCGAGCAATCCGACGCACCGCGATCCGGTAGGAGTGGCGGTCGGCCGGTTCTCCGCACAGCGAATACTGCCGGCACCGCCCGGAGGGCAGCAGCACATCAAGGTGACAGCCCGGCTGCCAGGCAGGCAACTCCGTGCCGCTGGCGGCGACCAGCCGGAAGCTGCGCACATCCGGCGCCTCCGGGCGGACATCGTCCACCACGAGGTTCAGGTCGCGATCAACCTGCGGGGTCGCAGGGCGCCGCCGGTGGGCGCCGCTGGCAACCAACGCGTAACCGGTGATCAGGGCGCCGACAG
>JBGSWT010000727.1:0-2146 GCA_041751815.1 Pseudonocardiaceae bacterium | reverse complement strand
CGCTCCGGGCATCCGCCGTACCTCGGCGAGCCGCGAGCGCTTCGCCGCAGCGGAGTGAGGGCCCGGTCGCGACCCCGCCCGGGGCGGCGGATCGAGGTGTGCATCCCAGAGCACGGCGTCGAGGAAGCGGACCCCACTGATCCCGTCAGCCATCGCATGGTGGATCCGGACCGCGATCGCTTCGCGGCCGTCGCCGAGCGGGCCCATCAGGTCGAACGTCCACAGTGGCCGCTGGTGGTCG
Source organism: Pseudonocardiaceae bacterium (assembly GCA_041751815.1). Lineage (GTDB taxonomy): Bacteria > Actinomycetota > Actinomycetes > Mycobacteriales > Pseudonocardiaceae. The sequence goes on along the minus strand of JBGSWT010000727.1, from coordinate 1,905 downwards.
AGGTGCTCGGACATCAGCCCGCTGACGGCCCGCCACAGGTCGACCCGCGAGACGCATTCGGGCTCTCCCCGGCGCCGGACGTGGTCGCCGATCTCGAACTCGGTTGCCTCGACCCAGCGCGGCTCGGATCCCGAGACGTCGATCCGCTGGGTCGCGCGCGGCTGGCTCGGAAGTCGCTCCGCCACTGCAGTCCGCAGGGCGTCGAGGTCGAGCGGACCGGTGCCCGGCTCGAGGACGATCAGCTTCAGCGTATGGCCGGTGATCGCCGCCGATTCGAGCGCCAGGATGCGCGCGTCGTCTGCGGAGAGCCGATCGGGATCCTCGCGGGGCACCCGGCCCAGTTTAAGAGAGATCCCGGGGTTCGACCCGGACCCGACTCGACGGCGCGGCCGTACGGGTGCTTCCCTGGTGTCAGACATGCGCGGGAGAGAAGCGACGTGGACGGTCTGAGCGCCGCACGGCCGGGCGGTGAGCTGGTCGAAGCCGTGAAGGTTGGACTCGCTGCGGTCGGGGATTCCGTCAAGGCACCGGCGATGCAGGCGTACATGAAGTCAGCCATGCCGTTCCGTGGGGTGGCCGCACCGGAGCTCAGGCGGCTGCTGCGGGGGCTGGTCGAGATCCATCCACCGCCTGACCGCGCGAGCTGGGAAGCGACTGTCCGGGTGCTGTGGGACGAGGCGAGCTACCGCGAGGAGCGCTACGCCGCCACCGCGCTCAGCGGTCACCGCGACGCGCGCGAGTGGCAGGACCTCGACACCGTCCCGCTGTACGAGCACATGATCGTTACCGGCGCCTGGTGGGACCACGTCGACGAGCTGGCCAGCCGGCGGGTCGGGCCCATCCTGCGCGCATACCCGGTCGAGATGGCGGCGTTGCTCCGGGGCTGGGCGGTCGACGACGATCTGTGGCGGCGGCGAACGGCGATCATCGCCCAGCTCGGCGCGAAGGACTCCACCGACGTCGACCTGCTTACCGACGTCCTCACGGCGAACCTGCTCGACGGCGGTGCGGTCACCCGCGACTTCTTCGTCCGCAAGGCGATCGGCTGGGCGCTGCGCCAGCAGGCCAGGACCGATCCGGACTGGGTGCGCGCCTACGTCTCGGCCAACCGGGACCGGCTGTCACCGCTGTCCGTCCGCGAGGCCATGAAGCACCTCTGACCGGCCCGCGGCCGTACGCGACGGGCAATTACCGAGTCGGTCTCCGTTCCTTCTGGATGATCTCGTCGCACAGGTTGACGCACGCACTGCAGATGTACACGCCCGGCCCGGCGATGAGCTTGCCGACCCTGCTCTCAGCCTTCCCGCAGAACGAGCAGCGCAGCGAGCCGTCGATCCACTTCGGCGCACGCGATCGCCTGATCACAGACCAAAGAATAGCCTCGTTGGCTACCTGACGCGGCAACTCCGCACAGCTCACCGTGCATCAGTCCGACGCGATCGCCGGCCCGACAACGCTGCCCATCGAGTTCGACGCACCCTCACCAGGTGACTGGCAGGGTTGCAAGGTTGCGGGCGCCGAGCATGCCGTGTCGCCAGTCGAGGGTCTGGACGTCGGTTGCGAGGGCGAGTGCCGGCAAGCCGGTGAGCAGCGTGCCAAGACCAATTTCGAGCTGAAGCCGGGCCAACGCGGCGCCGAGGCAGTGGTGCAGTCCGGGGGCAAAGGACACGTGCCGGTTGGTGGCTCGGTCAAGCCGAAGCGTGTTCGGGTCGGGGAACTCGGCGGGATCTCGGTTGGCCGCGCCAAGGGGGAGCACGACAACCTCGCCGACGCCGATGCGGACCCCGGCTATCTCGGCGACAACGACTGCCCGTACCGCCCTGTCGGTACTGCCGGCACCCGCTGGGTCGAGCCGCAGCAGGTCGTCCACCGCGGCGGGGAGCCCTGCGGGTTCCTGACGCAGCG
>JBGSWT010000726.1:0-3543 GCA_041751815.1 Pseudonocardiaceae bacterium | reverse complement strand
GTGGCGAGGTCGACGATCTCCTCGGGCTCCGGCAAGCGGCCGGCACCGGAGTCGGAACCGGTGAGCCGCCCGATGGCGGGGTGCGCAACGACGGTCCCGCGGGAGCGCAGCATCGCAACGTTGTGCACCGTCGCCGGGTGTTCCCACATCTCGGTGTGCATGGCGGGCACCAGCAGCACCGGGCAACGGGCGGTGAGCAGCGTGGCGCAGAGCAGGTCGTCGGCCCGGCCGTGGGCGGCGCGAGCCAGCAGGTCCGCGGTTGCCGGGGCGACCAGCACCAGATCGGCGGTCTGTCCCAGCTGCACGTGCGACACGTCAGGGACGTCGGCGAACAGGTCGTGCTGCACCGGTAACCCGGACAGCGCCTCCCAGGTCGGGGCGCCGACGAATCGCAGGGCAGCTTCGGTGGGAACCACCCGTACCTGATGCCCCGCTTCAGTGAGGCGGCGGAGCACCTCACAGACCTTGTAGGCGGCGATACCGCCCGAGACGCCGAGCACGATCCGCCGGGGTAGGCCCGGCCGGACTGGCCCGGCGTGGGTCACTCGCCCTCGGTGTGCTCGAGTAGACCGCCGTGGATTTCCCGCAGCGCGATAGACAGCGGCTTCTCCCGCGGTCCCGGCTCGACCAGCGGGCCGACGTACTCCAGCAGGCCTTCGCCGAGCTGTGCGTAGTAGTCGTTGATCTGACGAGCCCGTTTGGCCCCGAAGATCACCAAGGCGTACTTGGAGCTGACCTTGCCCAGCAGGTCGTCGATGGGGGGGTTGGTGATGCCTTCAGGGGCGGGGACCGAAGGCGCGCCCAGCGCGCCCAATTCGGTGGGGATACTCACTCACTGTCTCCAGATGCCGTCAGATGTCACAGAGGTCAGATATCACAGGGACCGGGGGTGTCCGGCAACTCGTGCTGACATCAAGGTTATCAATTCCTGTGCGGCCTGGCCCACGTCGTCGTTGACAATGGTCGCATCGAACTCTCCGACGGCGTCCAGCTCTTCCCGGGCCACCTGCAACCGGCGCTCCAGCCCGGCTGAATCCTCCGTGCCGCGACCGGCCAGACGCGCGCGCAGGGCCTCCCAGGACGGCGGCATCAGCATGACCAGCAACGCGTCGGGCATCGCAGCTCGAACCTGCCGGGCACCTTGCACTTCGATCTCCAGCAGCGTTGACCGGCCTGCGGCCAATGCAGCGCGTACCGGCGCGGCGGGAGTGCCGTAGTAGTTATCCGCGTACTGCGCGTACTCCAGAAACTCACCGCGCTCGACCATATGACCGAAGGTGACGCGGTCCACATAGTGGTAATGCTCATCCGGTCGTTGTCCGCCGCGAGGTGATCGGGTGGTCACCGAGACGCTGACGAACAGCTGCGGCCAGCGCCGCAGCACTTCGGCGACCACGCTGGACTTGCCGACCCCGGAGGGGCCTGAGACAACGGTGAGTCGGGGCCCGGCGGCCTTGCTGGTCCCCGACTCACCCGCCGTCACTTCGTGGTCGCTCTGCGTCGATTGTGCTGGATCGACAGTTGCCCCGGGCCGACCTACTCGGGACCGAACTCGCTGAGCAGCGCCTTACGCTGGCGCTCACCAAGCCCGCGCAACCGCCGGCTGTTGGCGATCTCCAGGCGCTCCATGATCTGCTGAGCGCGAACTTTACCTACGCCCGGCAGAGCCTCGAGCAACGCCGAAACCTTCATCTTCCCCAGGATGTCGTCGCTGTCGGACTGAGCGAGCACCTCCGTGAGGTTGGTCCCACCGCGCTTGAGGCGTTCCTTAAGCTCGGCCCTGGCTCGTCGGGCGGCGGCCGCCTTCTCCAGCGCAGCGGCCCGCTGCTCCTCGGTCAGCTCGGGAAGGGCCACGGTCTCCTCCGTCAATTATTAGTGCTTAGGGATGGTCTGAATTGGTGCGGCGACCGTATCCCCCAGGCGGTCCGCCGTTCAACGCGGGGTGCCCCCGCCGACCTGCCGTGACGGGAATCCGAGCAGCTCTGTCGCCTCATCGGCCATCCGCCGTGCGGCGTGTCGCAGGGATGCCGGCTCCGGGCCATGCCGTAACAGCTCACGTGACGTAGCCGGCAGAACGTGTCTGAGCGCCGCGCCGAACACCTGGCGCAGGTCAGTCAGGCGGGCACCCTGCGCGCCTATCCCTGGGGCCAGTATCGGGCCGTTGAACGTCTCCAGCCGTAGTGCCCCGGCCGGAGTGGTGGCCCCCACCACCACCCCGAAGTCGCCGAGGTGACCGGTATTGCGTGCGGCGACGGCGTCGACCACGGACTGCCCGACCGTGCTTCCGGTGCTGGTGACCGCGGCCTGCACGGTGGCGCCTTCCGGGTTGGAGGTCAGCGCCAGCACGAATACTCCCCGCCCGGTACGGCTGGCCAGGTCGAATGCCGGGTCCAGCGAGCCAACCCCGAGGTAGGGCGACACGGTGATCGCGTCGGCGGCCAGCGGGGCACCGTCGCTCAGGTAGGCAGCGGCGTACCCGGCCATGGTCGAACCGATGTCGCCCCGCTTGACATCGAGCAGCACCAACGCGCCGGCATCCCGGGCCGCTACCAGAACTTGCTCCAGCACGGCGACGCCCCGCGCCCCATACCGCTCGAAAAACGCCGACTGTGGCTTGATGACCGCCACCTCGGGCGACAATGCCTCAACCGCGCCCCGAGCGAACCTCTCGAGCCCAGTCACGTCGTCGCCCAGACCCCACCCCCGCAACAGCTCCGGATGCGGATCAATCCCCGCACACAACGCCCCCCTGACAGCCACCACTCGCGCCAACCGCGCGCCAAACCCGCATTCAGCGGGCTCAGCGGGGTTATCGGGCATCGAATAACCCCGCTGAGCCCGCTGAATGCGGGGTGGTGGGGGCGCGGAGGGCGGCGTGGAGGGCTTGGAGGGGGCGAACGGTGATGTCACCACGGATGAGGGCCTCGATGCCTTGGACGGCTGCCGCAGCGCCCTGCACGGTGGTGATGCAGGGGATGTCTCGGGATACCGCGGCGGTGCGGATCTCGTAGCCGTCCACCCGGGGACCCGGATTGCCGTAGGGGGTGTTGATGATCATATCGACTTCCCCAGCGTTGATCACGTCGACGATGTTGTCGGGACCTTCGAAGTGCTTGCGCACGACGGTGCAGGGAATCCCGTTACGGCGCAGCGTGTTGGCGGTTCCGCGGGTGGCGAGGACTTCGAAGCCCAGATCGGCCAGCCGTTTGGCCGGGAACACCATCGCCCGCTTGTCCCGGTTGGCCACCGACACGAACACTCGGCCCGAAGTCGGCAACGAGCCGTAGGCGGCAGCCTGGGACTTCGCGAAGGCCTGACCGAACGCGGCGTCGATGCCCATCACCTCGCCGGTGGACTTCATCTCCGGCCCCAGCAGCGAGTCCACCCCTTGGCCTTCCGGCGTGCGGAACCGGTGGAAGGGCAGCACGGCCTCCTTGACCGCCACCGGCGCGTCGGCCGGCAGGTCGCCCCCGTCCCCGTGCGCGAGCAGCAGGCCCTCAGCTCGCAGCTGCGCAATGCTGGCACCGAGCATGATCCGGGCGG
>JBGSWT010000725.1:0-4408 GCA_041751815.1 Pseudonocardiaceae bacterium | reverse complement strand
GGCGGCACGGTCAGCCGGATCGCGCCCGACCGGGTCCCGGCTCGTTGACCCGGCGCCAGATCTAGCGGTTGGGTGTCGGCGACGGCGGCCGTCTGAGGCGATGGTCCAGCAGGCTCAAGCTGTCAGCGCCGTCAGGGTGCTAGCAGGGCTGCTGGAATGACCGCGATGCCGTCGCTGCGGCGGTAGGCGAAGGTGCCGGTGGTGATAACGGCGGCGTCGAGGAGGTCGGGTCCGAGGTGCTTGCGTAGCCAGTGCAGGTGGCTGACGTTGGAGTCATCGACGGTGGCGCTCAGCTTGACTTCCAGTGCGACGACCTTGTGGTCGTCTCGTTCGACGATGAAGTCGATCTCGTGTTCACCGTTCCGGGTCCGCAGGTGGTGGACCGTTGCTTCGTTGGCTTGGGCGTAGACGCGGAGGCTGAGGGCGACGAGGGACTCAAACAGTGCGCCGAGCAGTGTGCCGTCGCGGGGAATGGCAGGACCGGCGAGGTCCCCGGTCAGGAGCGACACGTCACTCGCGCCTAAGAGGCGTGCAGCGAGGGCGGGGTCGGCGAGGTGGTGCTTGGGGGTCTGTGCGAGCCGGGTGAAGGGATTGCGGGCGGGTAGCCAGCCTGGTACAGGGTCCAGCAGCCAGATCTGGCTGAGTACATCCCGGTAGGCGGCCGTGGTCGTCTTAGCTGGCTTGTCCGTGTCGCCAGGAGTTGCCGCGTCGAGAATGGCGTTGTAGGAGGCGGTGGTCGCGGTCGCTGCGGCGTAGGCGGTGAGCCAGGCCCGCAACGTCGCTGGTCGACGGACGAGGTGGCCCTGTTCAGGAAAGTCGTGCTCAACGATGCGCGCTAAATACCCATCGAGCTGGGCCCGCCGGGGGCGCGGCGGCAGAACACGGATTGCTGGGAACCCGGACCGGAGGATCTCTTCGGTGTAGGCGGGCAGATCGATGGTTGTGTCGCCATCTATCGGTGGCCGCTCGCCGGAGAGCAGCGCGCGCAGGCTGACCGTTGGCGTCTGCAATCCGCGTTCGGTCAACGTCATGGGCCGCATGCGGATTCGCACGATCCGGCCAGCACCCGAATGGGGCGGCGCGGAGACCGGGGTGGCGCTGCCGGTAAGTAGGAATCGGCTGGCCCCGGGGTCACGATCCACGCTGCGACGTACCCAGTCCCAGACAGCCGGGTGGCGTTGCCACTCGTCGACGAGTACGGGTCGCGGAGAGCGATCAAGCCTTCCCGGGTCGGCCGCGAGCAACTCCCGCGCCGCGAGTTCGTCGAGCGCAAATGTGGTGCGTACTCGACGCTGGGCGGTCGCGGTCTTGCCGACGCCCTTGGGCCCCTCCAGGCTGATTGCTGGCAAACCCTGTGCGAGTTCGTCGAGCTCGTCGTCCACGATGCGCGGCAGGTACTCCAGCACGGAGATACACTACCATAAGCAGTGTTCCAACACTACTGATAGCAGGTTAGCTACGCTCCCATCAGCAAGACGATGGGTGTTCACAGGCGAGCGAGCTACATCGACGTCGAGGCCACCCAAGGTCACCGCGTTCGCGGAGCGCGCTTGTCGACGGGATCGAGGTCGAAGGGCAGGTGTGGCTCGGCTTGATACCAGTAGGCCACGGAGGATAAGTCGTCGCTGCGTTTGTTCGCATGGCCGTTTTCGATGCTGACCCGGATAGACCGTGCGAATGGTATGGGATCTTCGATGTGGAAGCGGTACATGCTGATCTGCCCGCTCCAGTTGTCCCCACCGGGCAGTGTGATGCCGTGGTACGGCGCGTGGTAGGTCTGTGTCGGGCACCACGCGGTATTGAAATAGTCTTCGGTTCCGGTGCCGTGAAGCGTCGGTGGCCACTGGTCGCCGTCGATGAAAATCATGTCGTCACCCTCGCCGTACCAGTTCCACTCGTTGGCATCGCGGAGGTTGTGGATGTTGAGCACGCAACCGACGTAGTGCCCACGACCGGTCGCGTCCAGGATGGTGTAGTTGGCTTTCCCGTCGAGATTCGTTCCGGTGAGCAGGAAGTCTGGGTTGCTCTCCGATGCCTGGTCAATGCCCGGGCAGGGATTACCGCGCCGCCACTGGGCGTGGAACCGTCCAATACCGTCTTCGAGCTCGTCGATCTCCTCGTAGTCGATGTAGTAGTAGAAGAACACCTTCTCGTCGGTCAGCTCACTGGTGATCTCCAGCCGGGCACCCGCACCGAACGGCATGTGGAAAAAGCAGTTGAATCCCTTGCCGTCTTCCGGGCTCATCTGCAGCGGGGCGGAGACGAAGTTGGCGGTGCGGCCGTGCCCGATCCCGAAGAAATCACCGAGGGGTACGGCGATGCTGGGGTGCTCTTCGCCGTCCCAGTAGGCGCGGAGCACGAGCCTTCGGAGGTAGTCAGGCTGGCGCATCCACGGGTCGCGAAGCATCCGTTCGTTGGCGACGGTCACCCAGATGTGGTTGATGGTGCCGGCGCCCTCGATGTCGGCGAGAGAGGCGGTCTGTCCAGGCTCGAGGGTGATGCGGTCGTCGTTCCCGCCGGTGCGGTCCCAGCTGGACGCGCGACGCCGGCGGGTACTGCGCAGCCGCGGCAGGTCTCGCAGGCTTGAACCATACGAGCCGTAGTTGACGGTCATGCCGTACCTCCGGTGTCTGCGGCGGTCGGGATCCGGGTGCCGTGGCGAAACGCCGCTTCCAGTGATTCCAGGCTGCGTTCCTTGGTTTCCGGCACCATCCGCCACACGATCGGGAAGACCACGACGCCGATCACGGCAAAGACGATGAAGGCGCTACCTATGCCCGCGAATGCGACGAAGCTCGGGAACGTCAGTGAAATGACGAACGCGGCCAGCCAGTTGAACAGCGTGGCGATGGCCATCGCCACGCCGCGGATGGCGAGTGGGAAGATCTCGGCCAGCATCACCCACAACACCGGACCCCAGGTCGCCGAGAAGGTGTTGGTGAACAACACGAACGCCGCTGCCGCGATGACGAACAGCGCGGTCGAGTTGACCGGGAGGATCAGCACCGCCGCACCGACGGCGAACAAACTGGCCGACATGCCCACCAGCCCGGCCAGCAGGACGGGTTTGCGGCCTCGCCGATCCACGATCTTGGATCGGACGACCAGCGCGATGGTGCCGATGTTCACCAGTCCGTTGAGGAAACCGAACAGCAATGCGGTGGTCTCGGACACCCCGAAGCCGGTGAGGATGGTCGGTGCGTAGTACACGATCGCGTTGATCCCGGTGATCTGCTGGAAGATGGCCAGCAGGGCGCCCAGCAGCAGCAGCCGGCGCACCCAGGGGGCGGACAGCCGGGCGCCGGTGCGGGTGTCGCGCTGCTGGCGTTCGAGTGTCGTGATCTCGGTGAGCTCACGCTCGGCGACGTCGGGATCGCCACGCAAGCCGATCAGGACTGCGCGTGCCTGTTCGGGATGTCCACGTCGTACCAGCGATCGGGGGGTGTCGGGCATGGCGAACATGCCGATCATCAGCACGATCGCGGGAAACACGCCGATGAGCAACATCCACCGCCACGAGCCGGTGAAGGCCAGTGCGTAGCCGATGGCCGCGGACAGCGCCGTCCCCACGATGATCATGTACTGGTTCAGGGAGGTAACCGCACCGCGGTCGGCGGCAGGTGCCATCTCGGCCAGGTAGAGCGGCACCATCACCGATGCGATACCGATGGCCAATCCCAGGATGAATCGGAACAGCACCAGCCCGTTGACGGTCGGAGCGAGGCCGGCGCCCAGGGCTCCGACGGTGAACACCACCCCGGCCACGAGCAGGATCCGCTGCCGGCCTTGACGATCAGCTGCGGGACCGCTGACCAGCGCGCCCACCATTGCCCCGAACACCGTGGCGCTGACCACGGCACCTGTCTGGAACGGCGTGAGGGGCAGCTCCTGCGGGATGAACAACAGCGCGGCCCCGATGATGCCGTTGTCGTAACCGAACAGCAACGCCGCCAACGCGCCCAGGGCATACACGCGTCGCGTGGTCACCCGGGCCCGGAACGAGGACGCGACCATCAGCTACCTCCGATGCGAGGGGACAGCACGCGCTGCTCACGGGCGAGCGCGTGGGCGATCTCTCTGGTGCTCGGGTACAGCTCGCGATAGAGGGCATAGAAGCGCTCGTAGGCCGCAGCGGGCTCCGGGCGCGGCTCGATTGTGGCCGCGATGGGGTTCCACTGGCTCATGTCTGGTGACTCGCCGATCCCGATGGCGGCGAGCAGCGCATCGCCCAGGCACGCGCCCATCGTCTGGCGGGGCAGCTGCTGCGGGGCGTCCAGGACGTCGGAGACGATCTGCGTCCACAACCCCCCCTTTGTGCCACCGCCCACCGCGACCAGGCGGCGGGCCTGCCCACCGGCGTCGCGCATCGCCTGCAGGTTGTGCCGTACCCCATAGGCCGTTGCCTCCA
>JBGSWT010000724.1:0-6273 GCA_041751815.1 Pseudonocardiaceae bacterium | reverse complement strand
GCCACCAAGCACCTGGTCCGTGACCAGCTCGGCCCCCTCGCCGGCCTGGACCGGCTCCCCGAGCTGCGCACCCTGCGACCGCGGCTGGGTGTGCTGGCCGAAACGTGTGACCCGCTGCGGCTGCAGGCCGACCTGGCCGCCGCGATGCTCGCCGCGGACGCACCACTGCTGAACCTGTACTTCGTCGATGACCACTTCGTGCCCTACGAAGGCGCCAAGCCCGTGGGGAAGGGCTACAACACCACCCGGCGACACGCCCAGAAAGGCCTCGCCGACACCCTGGTCACCGACTACCACGGTCGCGCGGTCTGCTTCGTGTCCGGACCACCCTCGGGGCTGACCACGACCCTGCCCGCCGCACTGACCGAGCTCCGCACGGTCACCGGCGACACGAAGATCATGCTCGGGTTCGACCGCGGCGGCGCCTACGCCCAGGTGTTCCGCCACTGCCGTGAGGCGGGCGTGGACTGGCTGACCTACCGCCGCGGCACCCTGACCGCGACCACCGCCACCCCACGGCGGTACTGGCACACCACCACCGCCGGCCGCACCGACTCGGTGACCCTCACCGACGAGACCGTCGAGATCACCGACTACGGCCCGGCACGCCAGCTCACCCTGTTCGAGCACGACACACCGGTGCTGCAGATCCTCACCAGCGACCGGCATGCGCCGGCCGCGGCCCTGCTGGCCTGGCTGCGGTGCCGGTGGCGCATCGAGAACGTGTTCAGATACCTCCTCGCCCATCACGGGATCGACTGGCTGTGTCACTACGGCGCCGACACCGCACCCGACACCACCCTGATCGCCAACCCCGCCCGCAAGCGTGCCCGCGGCGTCCTGACACGCGCCGAGACCACCCTGGTCGAGGCCGAACGCGCCTACGTCGAGCTGCTCCACAACGACCAGACGGTCACCGCGAAGAACACCGCCATCCCCACCGCCGAACAGAAGATCGACACCGCCCGGGCCGCGGTCACCCGAGCCCGCGCCACCCTCAAGACCATCCCCGCGAAGATCCCCGCTGACCACCACAACCCCCACGCCCAACGCGCCACCCTGCGCACCCGACGCCGCAGCCTGCAGATGGTCCTACGGCTGCTGGCGTTCAACGCCGAGCAGTGGCTCGCCACACGACTCAACACCTACCTCGCCGACAACGACGAGTACCGCGCCACCCTGCGCCACCTGCTCCACCTCGGCGGCCACATCACCTACACCACCACCACGATCACCGTCACCCTCGACACCCCACCCACACCCAAGACCACCCGAGCGCTACGACTACTGCTCGACGAGCTCAACACCACCCCACCCCACATCCCCGGCGACCACCGCCCCATCACCTACACACTCAAACCCTGACCGACCTCAACTACGATCTTGACCAAAATTCCGGAGGTCTGAGTCTGGGTCAGCCCGACGGCCGTGGTCGGACCAGCCGCACACGTGTATCACTCAGCGTAGTAAGATGCGATAACGCCCGGGGCGAATAGCCTCTAAGGCCTGAAACGGCAAATCAAACCGACACCTCAGAGACAGGCAGATACGGCACATGGCTATTGACGGACCCGCAGAGCTTGTGGGGGAAGTTACAAAGGACGGGTTTATTGGGCTTCTTCGTCAAGTACGTCGAAGCTCCGGACTGTCCTACCGTCAGATCGAGGACTCTTCACGTAGACTTTCGACGTCGGGCCGGATCGCGCCGCTCTCTCGCACCACTATCGGCGACATGCTAAACGGAAAAATCCATTTTGACGAAGAGCGCCTCATCGCTTTTCTAAGAAGCTGCCATGTGCCTCCGAAGGAACATCCTGAATACATTGTTGCCTGGAGAAGAATACTGTCAGACGTGCCAGAGCTTACGGCGCGCACACGCCAACAGGACGATATTGAGCAAATCGCGAACTTCCTGGTTGCGGTTGACTCGGTTTCCCGTGGATCGGAGGCCGAGGCCCAAAGTGAGCAACTTGCCAACAGTGTGAGGGAATTCTTCGAAACAGTCCTAAGTAGTCTGGCAGAAGATCATACTAACCCGTTGCCCGCCAACTTGGATCTTCCGAGAGTGCTTAGACTAGGCGGACTTGACCCGCGACTTCTAGTATCTGAGGCCGGGCACGCGCAGGTCGCACGCGATCGGTTTGTTCAGGTCCTGGTTTCATCTAGAATTTTTACAAGTGCAGAAGAACCCGCCCTCTGGGCCGAAAAAATTCTTGCCCGATTAGTCACATCTGCGCAATCGCAGCTGATGAAGGCTGCAATTCCGGCACTTACTTCGAGCGCTAATCGATTGCTCCAGACTCTGGTCTCGGATTCAAAAGATCTTAAAGTGGCGCAAGCGCTCAAACAACTCGGACTCCTGTTGCCGCCGATCGCGTCGGCGTCCTTGGAGTTTCTGCTCCAGTCAGATCTTGCAGCTATCGACGCTGACAAAAAGCCACAACACGACGCGCGAACTGCGGCGATTCTGCAAGCCGCCGCTGAACAACTCTGCCAGTTGCCGGGATACGATCTCCTGTTTACGGGGCGAGAGGGGGATATCGCGAAAGCCGTTGCCGGAATCCTTGAGCTCTACGAGTCGGCCGGGTCAGCAGCTGCGTACTTTTCGGGCCGACCGGGTGCAGGAACGTCGGCAGTAGCAATCGAGGTTGCACGATCCCTTCGAGAGCGATTCCAAGAGAGAGTCGTTTATGTAGACATGCGGGGCCTTGACCAATCCGCTCGCAGGAGCGCCCGAACAACGATTCGGCTTATATCGAAGGCGCTGCATCTCAGGGTTAGGTCTAGTGAGTATGAAGAAGACGAGGACCTATTCGCGGCATACCATAGGTCGGCCTGCGATGCTGATCCGTTCGTACTACTCCTTGACAATTCACACAACTATGATCAAGTCGCGCCCCTGATGCCGGTTCCGTCCGGATGCGTAATACTCGTGAGTTCGAGAGAACGCCTTACAGGGTACGACTCGCCCGGTGTAGTCAACCGTGTTGAACCCCTTGACCGTGCCGACAGCGTTAAGCTCCTTAAGCACTATCTTCAGGCCGCCCGGTATTCCGGAGATGAACTCACGGCTCTAGCTGAGCTCTGCGACGATTTGCCATTGGCGCTCCGAATTATCGGCAGTCGAGCCATGTCGAGGCCGGATCTTCCGGTAGCTTTCATTCTCCGTCGCCTTCGAGCGGAGAACTCACGACTTGATTTTCTGACATTCGGCGAACGTGCTATCCGAGCTAGCATATCGTTGAGCTACGAGCTGCTCGACTCAGATGAAAAGTCAGTTGTCAAAGGCCTTGCAGTCATACCTGGCCGCGGCGTATCCGATCTCGAGGTTCAATACTGTTTTAGCTATCCCCCGGGCCGAAGCGAAGCGCTCCTGGACAATATTGTCAACAAGAGTCTAGCCGAACAGGCGGTGGCAGCCCAAGACGGCGAGAATGTCGCTACTCTATACAGCTTACCTCAGCTCATATCCGACTTCGGAAGTGAGCTAGCACGCGCCGAGTATCCTAAGGCGGACTTTCATGAGATTCAAGGTAGATCGATCGAGTTTCTCCTCCGTCGTTTCAGTTTAATCGACGGGGGCGAGCCCGAGCAGGATGAGCGTGAACGCGATGAGACAATGGCAATAGGACAATATAGTTCCATTGATGCGCAGTTGGAGCTCAACCCTGCTAGGGCTCATGCCGCCATCGAATTGGCGGTTAAGACCCCAGAGCTGGATCAGTGGATTCGGTCCACGGTTGAACTCGCAATATGTCTTGAGACGCTCTACATTATTGACCACGACATCCCCAACCTTCTCGCCGCTCAGAAGTCGGAGATCGACCTCCGGATGCGAACTGGAAATGCTAAGGACACAATCGCTGCGTGTTTCCATTGCGCAGACCGCGTTCGTGAGATCGTAGGGCATAATGCCGATGCGGCAGAGGCGGCCAGAGAATACTTGTCTATCGCTGAGAGACTGAGCACCGGTGACGACTCTCGAGTCCTGCACGCAAAAGCAATTTTCCGCTCAAGTCTTATCTATGCCACTCTCAAAGACTACGAAGCAGCGCTTAGGTCGAGTACGCGAGTGATGAAAATTCTGTCTGAGGTTGGCAAGAACTCCATCTGTCTTCCGGTTCTCAATAACATCATGGCTCTTGCGAACGAAATCAGGCATTACGACACGTCGATCGAATGGTTCCGATCTTATCAACATCTGATGGAGAGATTTGCGGATTCGTCTATCCGCGCGGAATTGAACTTCGAGTGCGGGTGGGCGTTTGGAGCAACGGGCGCAAACGCAGATGCCATCGCGTCATATAGAGCGGCTGCGGCTCAATTCGGGGAGTCCGGAAACCCAATGGCGGCAGCCACATCGGCCAGCAATGCCGAGGCGCACTGTCGCGAAGGTTTGTGGGAGATTCTTCTTTCGCGGATCGAAGCCAGCCGTAACCCTGACGCGTGCTTGGAACCTGCTGAAGTCTTGCTGGCACGCAACCTGCTCGATGAGGCGCTCTCGTACATAGATGGGAAAGAATTCTTTGTGTACGAGTCTCGCCTTTATATCAACCGAAGCTCACTATCGGCCGCTTGTGGGAGTCTAAAAGGTGCAATCGAGGATCTCGACAAGTCCAGTAAGCTCCTTCTGTTGGCGCGAGAGACTAAGGAGGTGGCCGCCCTTACTTATGAGTTAGAGCTCAGGCGATTCGCTTGCCATCGCATTCTACACTCTGGAGATGAGACAAATTTCATTTCCGCCTATAGCTCACGCCGTGAGCGTCATGGCGAGTACTTTGTTGACTTCTTCACCGATATCTCTGACACCATCAAGAAGCGACCATCGAGCGGTGCTCGAACAGATGACAAATGGATCGAGCTGCGCGCCGTATTGTGTCAGCGCACGATTACTCCCAACCTGAAGCCCACTTCGCCGAACTTGCGCTTAGAGCTCGGGGCGGAGGTTGATAAGAGTCATACTGCGATCGAATAGATCAGGCGTTTGCGGCTATGAAGCCGACACGGCTGACCGCAAATTGTGTGAACTCGTGACTGGTTGCACAGCATCTTAGTCGTGGAGCCTTGGAACATTCCTACTCGTCGCGCTGGACCTGCGGTCAAGTTGGATAACCTACGCCGGCCCAGCATTCTGGGGATCTTTCGTCAAGTATTAGTTCTATCCGTTTCGTCTTCCACGTTACTGGAAGGCTGGCGTCGACGTAACAGAAATGCGATAAAGGCGTTGATTATTGCTGCCGCCAAATTGAACCCGTCGCCAATAATTGGCGCTACTTCGAGGATTTCATGGAAGTCACTCATCTTCGTTCCTCCGGAGGTTGGAGCGTTGGCCAGCTGGCCCGCTTGCTGAACTTCCCCAAGCCTGCGGCGGCGTTGGTGGGCTAGCTACCCTCCGGACAATCTCGGACAGCTCGCTGCTTCGTGGGTATGGAAGTCGCAGGTCAGAGCGTTGTCACGGGCGATGCCAATGCGTTCGCAGGACAGTTGCGGACGTCCATGCTCGGTTCCGGCAGGCCATGGGGCGGCATCCGCCACCCGACACTGAAGTGACTGGCCAGGCCTGGCGGTCGGATTCTGATGCGCGGGAGGGGGTGTGGCGGAGCGGGGCGCTCACCGGTCACCTCGGCGGGGGCGCCGCTCTGGCCGGGCCGCTTCTCGGCAGCGGTGCAGGAGGTTCGCGATCATCCCGACGGCGGCGGTGTCGAACCCGGCCAGCCACTCCAGGAAAGGTGCCGATGTCGCTGATGACCCGCCGTCGGGTCTCGATCATCGAGATGTAGGTCTTGTCGTAGCCGAGCAGTAGCGCGAGTCGCTCCTGACTGAGACCGTTCAGCTGTCGGTAGGTGTGCAGGATCACGGCCAGGTCGCGGGTACGCAGCGCTCGGCTGGCTTCCGGGCTCGACCACAACCACAGCGCTGACCGGTGGTGTTGCCGGTCGACGCGCGTGGGTGGCGGACCGTTCACGGCCGGTATCGGGCGGGTTCTGCGCGGATGGCCTGGTCGAACCACGTCGCGATGGACCTCCGGTAGCCATCGGGCATGTTCAGTCGGGCCACCTCGGCTTGGCTGAAGAGGCCGATTTCCTTGTGTTCGTGGGAGAGCACCGGGTCGACGTCGGAGTCCGGGTGGCATCCGTAGGTCACGACGAAGACATGTCTCTCGGCCGCGTTGATGTAGTACATCCACGTGTCGAGGACCGGACCCGTCGTCACCTTCCACCGGGTCTCCTCGAAGACCTCGCGGGTGACGCACTGTTCCGGGGTCTCACCGAT
>JBGSWT010000723.1:0-6943 GCA_041751815.1 Pseudonocardiaceae bacterium | reverse complement strand
GGCCACGGCCGCGGATCTGGCCGGCATCGAGGGACTGGGCACCAGCGGGCAGCTCTACCACCACTTGCGCCAGCTGGTCGCCGCCAGCTGGCTGCGCTCACCCGGTCGTGGACGGTATGAGGTGCCCGCTGGGCAGGTGGTCGCACTGCTCGTCGTGGTCGCAGCCGGGATGTCATAACCCGCCTTGCCTGAAGGGAGAATCATGAACGTGCTGATTGCCAGGGTGCGGGTGGCACTTCCAATGCTGGGCGCCCTGCTGATCCTCGTGGCTTCGGTCGCGGATGTCGGCGGGCTGTCTCTGGTCGCCTTCGTCCTGCTGGTCGTCGGGCTGGCTTGCTACTTCGTGCTGGGCACGATCCACGCAACCGGTGCAGGTACAGCTCCCGATCACCGGACGGTGGGTGGCACTGAACAGCCCGGCGAACCGGGTGCCCAGTCACGGACTGCACGCCTACGGCCAGACCTACGCGCTGGACCTGGTGCATGAGCCGCTGGACCGACCTCGTCCGCGCTTCGGCTCGGGGTTCGGCTTCCGGCCCCCTTCGGAGTTCCCCGCGTTCGGCCAGGCAGTGCTGGCGCCCGCCGACGGCGTGGTCGTACGAGTGCGCGATCGGGCCCGGGACCACCGCAGCCGCAATTCCTGGGCGGGGGTGGCTTACCTTCTCGTTGAGGGGACAGTGCGCGAGGTGCTCGGTTCCGGGCGAATCCTCGGCAATCACCTCGTGCTCGACTTGGGTGACGGGGTGTATGCGGCGCTTGCCCACTTGCGGCAGAATTCCGCGCGGGTCAAACCCGGTGACTCGGTGCGGGCCGGCCAGCACATCGCCGACTGCGGCAACTCCGGCAATTCCGCCGAGCCGCACCTGCATCTGCAGCTGATGGATCACCCGTGGGTGGCCGTCGCCGCCGGGTTGCCGGTCGAGTTCGACAACTACGAGATCGAGGGGAGCCGCCGGTGCGGGGTACCCGGCAACGGACAGCCGTTCGTGGTCTGAATAGAACCCCGCCTTGGTCAGCTATCGCCACGGACCGATCTTGGACTTACCACGCCAGGAGGAGGACGCGTGGGCGAATACATCATGCGTTGAGATTTATGCAGAAGTCTTGGGTTGCTGAAGTGCTCTGGACGCCAGCTGGTTCGCTCTGAGTGCGCCGAGTTCGACAGGAGAGCTGTCCCGCGCATGGTGCACAGCTCTGACGTCGAACTCGGCACATGTAGAGCGACGGGTGACGTGCCCGGCAATCCACCGCGGGCGCCTGCGCTGCGCGCGCTGGCGTTTCGTACCTTGCTTTCGCATAAGCCTCGTTGTGTGCGACGCGGCTCAGGCGGAGGTTGAGCCTTGCGGTGACCGCGCGTGACAAGATGGCGCGCATGGCTACCGTCCGCTGTACGGCGACCTTCTCCGCTACATGAGACGCTCCGGGTGGCGCGGTCTCTCACGTCGGATACTCCTCATGTGCCTAGTTCCACTCGCGGCATGCGGTACAGCCGGGCCACAGCCGGCCCCGGCCGCCTCTCCGTCGGTCCTGTCTCCGAGTACACAGTCTCCGAGTACACAGTCGCCGAGTACACAGTCCCCGTCGCGCTCAACGAGCCCGTCCGCGCTACCGGTAGCGCTCACCGTGGTGCTCGACCCGGGGCACAACGGCGCCAACGCAGCACACCCGGCGGAGATCAATCGCCCGGTTCCCGACGGTCGGGGTAGCACCAAGGCGTGCAACACCACCGGCACCTCCACCGACGGTGGCTACCCCGAGCACGCCTTCAACTGGGACATCGCACTGCGGGTACGGGATGCGCTGGCCGCGCGCGGGGTGCGGGTAGTGCTGACCCGACCGGACGACGCCGGAGTCGGCCCATGTGTGAACGACCGCGCCGCGATCGCGAATCGGGCGGGCGCCGACGCGATGGTCTCCCTGCACGCCGACGGGGCGGCGCCGTCCGCGCACGGCTTCCACATCGCCTACTCCGACCCGCCATTGAACGCCAGCCAGGGTCCGCCTTCAGTCGCCCTGGCCGAAGCGCTGGTCGACTCCATGCGCAGGGGCGGCTTCTCCACCGCCGATTACACCGGCTCCAGTGGCCTGGACGCCCGCTCGGACCTCGCCGGACTGAACCTCGCCGAGATTCCGGCAGTGCTGGTCGAGTGCGCCAACATGCGCAACCCGGTGGAGGCTGCGCTGGTGTCCACACCGGACGGTCGGGTTCGCTACGCGGCGGCCATCGCCGACGGCATCATGACCTGGCTCACCCGTTAGCCGCGCGAACAGAGGTCGACGTCCTTGGCCGCCAATACGTGGGTGACGGCGGCGTTCACCCGTGACTCGGGAAGGGACCCTTCCGCGACGGCTTGCTCAAGATGGTCGAGCACCTCGGGAAGCCGGTTCGTGGTGATCCACAGTGCCATGTCCACTCCGGCCGCGAGGGATTGACGCACCGCGTCGGGCAGGTCGACCCGGTCGGTGATGGCCGCCATGGCAGCGAGATCGTCGGTGAATACGAGACCGTCGAAGCCGAGCTGATCACGCAGTAGCGCGAGCGCTGCCGGGCTGATGCTCGCCGGGGTATTCGGCTCGGTGAGGTCCGGCACGTCGAGGTGGCCGACCATCACCGCGGCGGGCTGGCCGTCGAGCAGCTGCCGGTAGGGCAGCAGGTCGACCTTCTGCAGCTCGGCCAATGGCGGGGTACGCACGGAGCCACGGTGGGAGTCACCGGTGGCTCGTCCGTGTCCGGGGAAGTGCTTTAACACCGGAAATACCCCAGCGTCGCGCAGTCCCTTGGCGAACGCACCGGCGTAGCGCGCTGCGGTGTTCGGGTCCCTGCTGAAAGAACGATCCCCGATCACGGCGCCGTCCGGTTGGCTGGAGACGTCGACGATGGGTGCGAAGTCGACCGTGACACCGCGCGCACGCAACTGGCTGCCGCGCTGCACAGCGAGCTCGTAGACCTGCTCGATGGACAGGTTCGCCGCCATGGATCGGGCACTGGGCAGGTCACCGTCGAGGGTGTCGATCCGCTGCACCCGGCCACCCTCGTCATCCACCGCCACCGCGACCGGCAACTCAGCGGCAGCCTGCACCTGCTCCAGGGCACCATCGGACAGCAACCCGGTGGCAGAGCCGGGCAGGAAGATCCCACCGACCTGCTCGGATCTGACGACAGCGAGTGCTTCTTGTGGCCCCCGAGCGTCCACTCCGACCATGAGCAGCTGCGCCAACCGGCGCCGGATCGGCAGCTGCGCGACGGCCGACTCCTGAGTGCACCGCACCAGCTCGATTGACGGCATCGGCACCATCGGCGGCGCTAACGGCTCTACCGGCGCTGCGGCTCTGGTGGATTTGGCTTGAGGCTGCGCCCGGCCCTGCATCGCCTGGGTGCCCACGATGATCCCCGCCGAGACGATCCCAGCCGCGCAGACCACAAGCACCGCTACGAGGCCCACCCAGTGCGTTGCTGATCGTCCCGACCGGTGCGTCACCGCGGCACTCTAGCGACTCTCTGCTAACGAACTGAGCGGCATCGGCGATTACGCCTTGTGCTGAACCCGTCACAGCAGAGCACGGGTCGGTTCGTCTGCGTTGGTACTGCGAAGCGGTACTGCAGAAAGGAAGACTGTTGATGTTGAGACGTTTCGGAGCGTGCCTCGGCGTTGTGTCGTCGGTCCTCGTCGCGGCCGCCCTCCCGGGCACCGCGGCCGCGCACGACGATCGCGGGTATGACCGCGCTGAGTTCTCCATCCGGTTGACCCCTGACCAGGTCCGCGGTGGCGGAGATCGGGATGCTATCGGCGCCGCGCGGCTCGCGTTCGACGAAGACCGTCGGGTCGCCTGCTATGTCATCGAGTGGAGAGGCCTTGAGGGCGACGTCACCGCCGCGCATCTGCACGCCGCGCGCCGGTACGACGACGGTCCACATGCGATTGATTTCTTCAACGATCGACGCTACGACGGAGACCACGAGACGGTCGCGGGCTGCGTGACGAGCAGCCGAGAGACGATTCGGGACATCATCGAGCATCCATCGCGCTTCTACCTCAACATCCACACGACCGAATACAAGGCTGGCGCAATTCGTGGCCAGCTCGATTAGCTGAGGGGGTAGTCACGCTGCCACGGCTCCCTGGATTCGAGGGAGCCGTGGCAGCGGCTGTCACTACTGGTTCAGCGGGATCGCGATGTCGACCAGGTTGCGGTCGAGGCCGCTGCCGACCAGCTCGGCCTTACCGGAGAACAGGGTGATCCGGTAGAGCCCGGACTGGCCGTTGACCTCCAGCGTGGCGAAGGCCTGCTGGCCGGTGATCGAGCCGCCGGTGCTGGTGCTGTAGATGTCGAATCCGGCGATGGGGCCAGCGTCGACGGTGAGCTTGCCGCTGGCGGCCAGCAGCCCGGCGTTGGCCGGCGACTGGATCGCGATCTGGTCCAGTGTGGTGTCCAAGTCGTGCAGCGTGGTGCCGGTGTTCGGGTCGTTGTCGTTGTTCGAGTACGCCGCGCCAGTGATTCCGGGGGTCTGCTGGGGGGTCCCAGGTGCCGGCGGGTAGCTCAGCTTGGTGTCCTCGACGGTCGCCGGCAGCGGAGTCGTGGCCATCGGCTGCCGCAGGTTCTGGCCGGTGTCGCTGACCACCCGCAGCGCATCGGCAGCGGGGTTGAAGTCGACGCCGAAGTTGGCGCCCTGTGGGGCAATCGTCAGCTTTCCCACGCTGGTGGCCTGGCCGCTCGTCTCGATCGTGTAGATGCCGCCCTTGTCGCCCACGCCGTACAGCTTGCTGTCCTTGGCCCGGTAGTCGATGCCGATCAGCTTGGTGTCGCCATCGCCAAGACCGCTGATCGTGCCGGTTTCCCGAGGGCTCGGGTTGTCCGAGGAGAACTCGACGAGCTTGTTGTCGTCGGTCAGGCCGACGATGTTGACCGGAGCTTGGCCGCTGTCGCCGCCCGGCTGTGCGGCGGGGGGCTCCTGCGCAGGAGCAGGAGCAGGAGCGGCCTCCTCACCGGCAGGGGCGCTCTGCTCACCAGCAGGAGCCTGCTCACCGGCACAGGCCGCGGCGGTGGGTAGGAGCAGCGCGGCACCTGCGAGAAGTACGGCGAGACGGGCGTTCAACGGTTTGTGCATCAGGTTTATCCCCCTTCGACGGTTCTGGAGGGGAGCGCGGATGCGACCCCTCAGTATGTTTACCTTGAGTGCACCCGGGTTCGCTTAACGAATGCATATCGTTGCGGTGGCAACACGGCGTCGGCGGGGCAGATCGTCCGGGTAGCCAACGTTCACTGAACGTTGCGACGGGAGGTCCGAACATGGGAAATCAGCGGGCGGACCTGCCTGAGGTGCTGCTGGGAGCCATGGAGAAGGCCATCGGCATTCAGCGGTCACTTGTCGCCGGTTACGTTGGGCGGCTGCGCCGAACGCGGCCGGATGGGACCCCGGCCGAGATCATCGCAGTGCTGGAGAAGCAGTACCTGACGGCGGTGACCGGCACCGGTGCCGCCGTGGGTGGCGTCGCGGCCGTGCCTGGTGTGGGCACTGTTCTCGCTCTCAGCCTCAGTGGCGGGGAGACGGCGGTTTTTCTCGAGGCCACGGCGCTGTTCGCGCTGGCCGTCGCCGAGGTGCACGGCATCCGGGTTGAAGAGGTCGAGCGCCGCCGGACGTTGGTGCTCGCCGTCGTACTCGGTGACCGTGGCACCATCCTGGTGGAGAAGATGGCCACCCGGACAGGTCAGCACTGGGCGGGTCTGCTGCCGGACCTGATCCCGATGTCCTCGATCACCGCGATCAACAAGACCCTCGGCCGCTGGTTCCTGCGAAGGTATGGGCCGAAGCTGGGAGTGCTGGCGATCGGCAGGGTCGCACCGTTCGGTATCGGCGCGGCCATCGGGGCCGCAGGCAACCGCGCGCTCGGGCACCAGGTGGTGAACACCAGCCTGCGCGTGTTCGGCCCGGCACCGGCAAGCTTCGCGGACGACTTGCCGGTGACGATCATCGACGGCACCGTTGGCTGAGCGTCAACGCCGCTCGGCAACGTGAGAGGCTCCGCGCAGCCAACGGTAGGGGTTCGCGGTGCTCGTAGATCAGGAACGGACGAGCTCGGGCTTGCTGGCGCGTCGACGTCGGCGGGCCCGGGCGTGGTTAGCGGTCACCGTCGCGCTGCACGTGTCGACGCTCGAGGTCACCGTCGCGCTGCTGCCGCTGGCACGTTTCGAGCAGATCGATTCACTGGTGATCATCCTTGCGCTCGCCATGGGGCCGCCGGCCGGGATGCTCTGGCTGCAACGGAGCCGCCCGAGCGCGCACAAGCCGCACCAGTGGCCGTGGCGGGCGCTGGCGGTGGCGGTTCCGCAAGCCATGGCGCTGGGATTCACGGTGAACGCAGTGCTGGCCGAGGACGCGCTGGCGCCGCTGCAGCAGATCCTGCTCGTTCTCGTCGTCGCGTTGATCCCGGCCGTGACCGCAGAGCTGGCCCGCCGGTCGCTGCTGCGGCCGCTGGCGGTGGAGCTGGGCGAGGGTGACTTCGAGGTGCTCGTCGAGCCTCGCACCGGTCAGCGGTCCTGGTTTTACAGTGACAGCGTCGCGCTGACCGACCGGGAAATCGTCATCGCGGTCCGGTCCGGTTCCGGCCGGGCCACCTGGAATCCGAAGACCGAGCGGATCGCGCTCGCAGACGTCACCGCTGTCGGGGCGCGCCCGGTGCTGCCGCAGGACAGTCCGTGGATCACGCTGTCCGACGGCCGTGGGCTGTCCGTCCAGTCCGGTGATGTCGTCGTGGTCCAGTGCCGCGACACCGTTCAAGTGCTGCCGGTCGACGATGCGGCGGTGTTCGCGGAGGTGGTCCGCGCCCGGGCGAGCAGGGTGCGCGGGGTTCCAGTGGGCGCGTTGCCCATCGAGGCCAGCGCGCAACCCGCCGAGCAGGGACACGTTCCGGAGGTGCTTCCGGCACCGGAACCGTCCGGGCCC
>JBGSWT010000722.1:0-2340 GCA_041751815.1 Pseudonocardiaceae bacterium | reverse complement strand
TGGTCCGGGTCGGTCTGCTCGTAGGCCCCGTACAACGACACCGAGGTCATGTCCCAGTGCAACCGGGACACATCCACCCCGAACGCCGCGATCGCCTGCACGCCCACCGACCCCACGATCCGATCCAGCTCCGGCGCGACCGCGTCCAACGCCCGCGCGATCCGGTCGTCGTTCAACGCGGCCGCCTCGATCCCCAGCGCCTGGTCCACCGCCCACTCCTGCGCCCAGTCGCCCACCCGCCACATCGGCGCCGGCGAGGTCAACCGGTTCGCGACCAACGCCTCGATCACCTGCCCATGCGACACGATCGCCACATCCCGCACCGGACACGCCCGATCGATGATCCCCACCAGATCAAGCCGCCTGCTGAACTCGGCCACCACCGGCAACGCACCCAACGCCTTGTCCACACTCGCCGGCCCGTAGGCCACACCCTGCCCTCGCACACCCGGATACGACACCCATGCGCTAACATGATCAAGGCGACACGCCGAGAACTTGACCTTCAGTCATGTGCGAAGGACAGGGCTAGCCGCCACCTAACCCGCTCCGACACCTTGCACCACAACCCTGCGCGACACCGACCCGCCGCTGCGACGGCCGACCCATGCCCACAACAGGAGCTTTCATCGACCGGGAGCTGTACCTGCCCCAGCGCTGGACCGAGGACCCCGACCGCTGTGCCGAGGCCGGAGTCCCCGCCGACCGCGGCTTCGTCACGAAGCCCGAGTTCGTGATCCGCATGCTCGAGCGCGTGTGGACAGCGGAGGTGATGTTCGGGGTACTTCGCCGCCGACTCCGGCTACGGCTGTGACCCTCGGCTGCGGGCCTGGCTGCACGACCGCGCCGTGCGCTACGTGATGGCCGTGCCCGCCGTGGACCTGCCCCTGCTCGACGCGCGCGGTAGACCCACCCACCCGCCCCGACCAGGTGCTCGCCGGCCTGAACCAGACCGTCTGGGAACGTCGCTCGTGCGGGTAGGGCACCAAGGGTGAGCGGAACTACGACTGGACGGCGGTCGCGGTCCGCGTCAAGAACCAGCCGCCGAGTGCCGGATTCACCCACACACTGCTGGTGCGCCGGTCGGTGAGCACGCCCACCGAGACCGGGGTTCTTCCTCGCCCACGCCCCCCAGCACACCCGGTCCCCGAACTGATCGCGGTCGCCGGCATGCGCCCGAAGATCGAGGAGAACAACGAACAGGGCACCGACCTGCTCGGCATGGGCGACCACCAGGGTCCGGAACCCGACACCCTGGCACCGGCACGTGACCTCCTGCATGCTGGCCCAGGCGTTCCTCGCTGTCACCCGAGCCCAGCACCTGGGAAAAGACCACCGGCCCCAGGAGGTGCCGGCTTACTGACACCCCCACCGCTGATCCGACTGTCCCTGGCCGAGATCCGACGCCTCCTCGCCCGCACCCTCCTCGCCCGCACCCTCCTCGCCGCAGCCGCGGGCATCGACCACATCCTGCGCTGGTCCTACCTCCGCCGACTCCACCAGACCCGAGCCCTCACCAGCCACTACCGCACCCGAGGAGACCCCCTACCTCAAGATCTCCGAATGTAGTACAGGGCTTGATGTCAACCGGTGAGTGCACCGCCGCTTGACATCAAGCCCCTTGGCTTCAAGGGGTCTTTCCGGGCGCGCTGCGGGGATCGCGCTGTTATGCGCCGCGAACCTGGTTTTAATGCTTAGCAGGATATAGCTCGAGCGGAGTGCTGTGATTCACACTCAGTGGCATGTCGGCGATCGCCGACACCACAACTCGTAGGATGCGCTGTGCAACATTCCGGCATCGGACTATACGTAGGATGACTGCGGTGATCAGTTCCTTCTGGCATCGCTCACGGCGCCTCCCGGGCGACGCGTACCCCGTACATGCCGCCCCGAGTAGCAGCGGATCCCGAGAGAACCGAGGAGAGTGGCGTTCTATGAGCTGGGGTGGGACGAGCTCGACGACAATGCCGGTTGGGTGGGTGTTACTGGGCTGTCATCGTGGCGACGGGTTCACGATCCAGGGCCACCACCGCCGGTGGGGTCCGCATCTGCGGATCGGTCTGGGGTTGCGCCGTGGGTGACTCCCGGCTCGTCGAGTCCATCGCTCGTCAGCGCGAGCTGGTCGACCGGGTGCTCGCCGAGCACGTCGACGATGGCACCGGTCGCTGTATGGCCTGCCCGCGTAGTGGGCGGCCCGAGTGGCAGCGCTGGCCGTGCCGACTGCACAGCCTCGCCGCCCTCGCCCACGAGACCCTGACGACGGTCCCCGACCGGCACAGCACCGGGAGCGCCCGCTGATGCTGATCCGTTCCCGGTGCCGCGTCTGCGGCCGCGGCATCG
>JBGSWT010000721.1:0-5814 GCA_041751815.1 Pseudonocardiaceae bacterium | reverse complement strand
CTGGCCCGGCTGTCCAGCGGGGACGCCGCTGCACTCACCGCCGCGCAGGCGCTGCTACTGGCCACCCGGGGCGGCGCGGCCGCAATCGGGCGCGACGACCTGGGCACGTTGCGCCCGGGCGGGTGGGCCGATCTGGTGCACCTGGGAGCCGACGACCCGGCGTTCGCTGCCGGGCTGGACGTCCCGGACGGTCAGTTGCTGGCCAACCTGGTGTGGGGTGCCGGGGCCCGAGCGGTGCGGGATGTGTGGGTAGCCGGGGAGCAGGTCCTGGCTGGCGGCGCATCGACCCGGGTCGATTCCGCAGCGGCACACGCCGCGCTACGCTCCCGGGCCGCTCGGCTCACCGGTTCGAGGCGGTGACCGAAAGCAGCCAAGCTCGAGGGAGGTGCGCCCAACGTGAGGGGCATTCCTGGTGATACCAGAGTGTCGTAACTAAAAGTAGCTGTTTGAGCACGCTGATCTATTGGCCGGGTGGACTCGGCGTGTCACATCCCGGTGTCCGGTCGGCAGGCCTACGCTTGGCGCATAGTCGGGGAGAGTGGAGACGCGGTTTGGGTCGTCACGCGGCCACCCAGGACCCGTTGCATGTGCTGTACGTCGGTAGTTCCGCCGAACTTGGAGCACTGCGTCGGTTGATGGAGGCGCACGGGGCGGTGACTCGCAGCCGGCTCACGCCAGCGGTCGCCGTCGTTATCGCCGATCCCTCGGTACCTGCAGACCATCCCACTGTGCGCGCCGCGACCACGCTCGGCATCCCGGTGCTGGCACCCGGTGAGGCGATCGTCCAGTTCGCCAGTTGGCGAACCCGCACGGAGCCGGTCCGGCAGCCGGTGCCCGCTACCGATACCGCCCGGCGATCTTGGCCCTTCCGGCGACGCACCCGTTGATCACCGGCACCGGCGCCGGCTCCTGCGGACACCGCGGCTGCACCGCCGCGTTCGGGGAGCGGTGGGGCACTGGCCCCAACCTGCTGACGGCCATGCGCACGGTCGCGACCGTGGTTGCCTGGGCCGTCGCGGTGACCACCAGCAGCGACGGTTGGCTGCTCGCGGCCCTGCACTGCTATTGGATCGGGGACATCGCCGATGGGCTGCTGGCCAGGTTGACCCATCGCGAGACCCGCACCGGGGCGGTGCTCGACGTGCTGGCCGACCGGTTGAGCATCTGTCTGGTAGTGGTCAGCTATGTGACCGCCCATCCGGCTGCCGCAGCACCAGCCGCGGTGTTACTGGTGCAGTTCGTAGTGCTCGATGCCTACCTCACCCTGGCGTTCACCCGATGGTCGCTGCTGTCCCCGAACTACTTCGGTTTGGTCGACACCACGGTGTACCGGCTGAACTGGTCGCTACCGGCGAAGGTCACGAACACCAGCGCGGCGGTGCTGGTGTGGCTGATCACCGGGTCGCCGACGGCAGCGACGGTGCTCGCCGCGACGGTGCTCGGGGTGAAGGCGTTCAGCGCAGTGCGGATGGCGCAGCTGCCAATGCCGCGGATGCTGTCGGGCTGCGCGGTGCTCGACGTGCGCGGTGCCGCGGCTAGCCGCGTAGCCGCATCGACATGACGAGATAGCGGTAGGAGCCGTCTCCATTATCCGGTTCATCGGCTTCAAGGCCGGTGACCGAGGAGATGACGGTGGGGCGCGACGGTGTGGTGAACGACAGCGTCGCTCGCGGGGTGGTGACCCCGCTGAGCCCGTCGAGCAGGTATCCAGCGTTGAATCCGATGGTCAGCGGTTCACCAGCGACACCGACTTCGAGTTCCTCTTCGGCACTGGATTCGTCGTCGGCCTCCGCGGACAGCTGCACAGTGCCCTCGGAGAAGGCCAGCCGGACCGGCGCGAACCGCTGGGCCACCAGCGACACTCGCTTAAGTGCCGCGACGAACGCGCTGACTTCCACCTCCACGGTGGTGGTGACTTCAGTGGGCCACAGCGAAGCGAACTTGACGAACTCGCCGTCCAGCAGCCGGGTCAGCGTCTGCCGTCCGCCGGCGGAGAAACCCAGGAAGCCCGCGTCGGCGGCATTACCCATCGACAGCAGTACCTCGCTGGCCGAGCCGAGCGACTTGGCGGCATCCGCGAGCGTCTTGGCCGGAATGATGACCGAAGACCTGCTTGCAGGGTCGAGCATCGATTCCGAAGACCTGCTCGCAGGGTCGAGCATTGACTCCGAAGACCCGCTTGCAGGCTCGAGCGTGCCGCTCTGCGACGGCGTCCATGGGATGCGCCGTTCGGCGAGGCGGTACCGGTCCGTGGCGGCGAAGGTGAGTGCGTCGGAGCCGATCTCCATACGGACGCCGGTGAGCATGGGTAACGTCTCGTCCCGGCTGGCCGCCGCGGTGACTTGCGACACCGCGGTGGCAAAGACGTCACCGCGTACCTTGCCCGAGGTGGCAGGCAATTCCGGCACCGCGGGGTAGTCCTCGACGTGCAATAGCGGCAGATTGAACCGAGCTGAGCCGCAACGCACCGCCAGCCGGTTTCCCTCTACGGCCACCCGCACATCCTTGGGCGGCAGCGCGCGGGCGATCTCGGCGAGCAAGCGGCCGGACACCAGCACTCGTCCAGCAGCCTTGTCGGTGACGGGCACTTCAATGCGGTTGAGCACCTCGAAGTCGAATCCTGAGACGATCATCGCGCCATCGGTTACCTCGAGAACCACGCCCGCGGTGACCGGGACGACGGGACGGGACGGCAAGCCGCGTGCCGTCCACGCGACCGCCTCGGCGAACGCATCCCGCTCAAGCTCGAACTCCACGTTGAACCACCGTCTCTGCGAGTACTCCCGGTTTCGCCGGGTGCGCCAGCGTACCGGGGCGTTTTCTCGGTTCGATGGTGGTGGTCGGCATGCGACCGGCAGATGTCAGCAAGAGGCTATCGGCGCGGATTGGCCGCCGACCGGGCACCACCCCAGCCCCCCTGATACCCGGTCGGCGGTCCCTATATACGGCCCATAGGGGCCGGAGACGGGCTCCACCATGGACGATACGACTCCGGACATCGAGGGAGAACCCTTTGTCAGGCAATTCTGACAGCTGCCTACCGGGCCGGGCGCTTACCGGGGGGGACGGTGAGCAGCGCCCACACCACCTTGCCACCGGAAGACTGAGGTGCGGTGCCCCACGTCCGACTCAACTTGTCGACGAGTACGAGACCGCGGCCACCGGTGCCGCGTTGGCCGGGCACGCGCAGCTGTGGTGGCCGCGAGTCTGCGTCGGCCACCGCGACGGTGAGCATGTTGCCGCGCAGCTCCAGGCGCAGCCAGCCGTCTGAACGCGCGTGGTAGACCATGTTGTCGGTCAGCTCGGAGGCCACCACCACCGCGGCATCGATGACCGTTCCAGGCACTCGCCATTCATGAGAGGTCTGCTTGACCAGCCGCCTGACCAGTTGCGCACTAGTCGGATCGCAGGCCAACTGCACCTGATGCCGGCGCCGGCGGGGAGCTGCCTCAAGGGCCTGGAGCGCTTCGCCGACGCTGGGATAGGTCGGAACGAGCCGGGGCACGGCGCTGGTGTCGAGCAGAGTGCGTAGCGGTTGCCGCGCCCCCGCAAGCACCAGAGGTACCCCGGGCCACTCACTGATGCGGTTGCGCACGGTGGGGAACACCGTGAGCAACGACGCGATCGCCACTCGCATATTGGCCAGATCGACCACAATCTCC
This sequence comes from Pseudonocardiaceae bacterium, assembly GCA_041751815.1. Taxonomy (GTDB): domain Bacteria; phylum Actinomycetota; class Actinomycetes; order Mycobacteriales; family Pseudonocardiaceae. The sequence goes on along the minus strand of JBGSWT010000721.1, from coordinate 2,152 downwards.
GGCGGTTCCTCGGCCGCGTACTGGAGCAGGCCGTCCCGCAGCCGCGCGTGAGACTCAGGAGTCAGATCTCCCACCGGTCGCACCACCAGGGTGTGGCCCTGAAAGTGAGTTTCTAGTAGGAGCGGGGCGGCCATGTTATACTCTCGATCCCCGTGATATCCACATCGAGTGGAGGTCTCCGGTCCAAGCAGCTCAGCTTTGTCGTTAGTGCCACCTGATTGACTCGCCATGTGAGTCACCCCGTCATCGACGCCGACGTACCCGCGCTCGAGCAGATCCGCACCCGAGCGCGCGCGATTAGTGGATACCCGGTTCGGGAAGCAGCTAATCAGCTTATGGGCCATCGCGTAAAGCGCTCCAAGCTACTGCTTTCCGTTAAACTCGCCGGGCGGTTCGGTTCCAGCTGAGCCGGAACGGACGGTGCACAGTGAGCGGTCCCAGCCGCCACCTCCTGGAGTGCACGACGCGGACCTCACCCATCGTGGAGCGCCCGGTGATCAGGAAGTGCACCGGCCCCGGCTCGCTCCTGCGGACCGTGAAGACCTTGACACTGGCCATCGTGACGCGCAGACCGTCGGTGTCCACAGTGACGCCCTCAGGCACGACGATCGTGGTGGAGCCACCCGTCTTGTCCAGTTCCAGGGTCACGGTGGGGCTGGTGAAGACGGCATCGGTGAAATCCAGCAGCGAGGAGCCGAAGTGCCCGACCAAGCGCACCCTGGGTGGCACCCGCCACGGGCCACGGCGTTTAAGCTCGCCGAGATGATGGGACAGCTCCAGTATGTCGGGAGCAGCTGGGTGAGCGAGTACGAAGCCCGGCAGGTCCGCCACGACGGCGTTGAGCTCCCCGCGGGTGCGGGCGGCCATCGCGGCATCCAGTCGCTCGGCGAATTCATCGACCGTGAGCCTGCCCTGCCCGACCGCGCGTTGCAGGAGGTCTCCAACGTGCTCGCGCTCCGCGTCGGACACCCTCAAGTCGCGGGGATTCACCTCGCCAGTCACGCCACCACGGTAACTCCGACCTCTCAGATTGGTAGCTCTTCAAGTACCGCCAACCCAGGTTGGGACTGCTCTCAACGGCTACCAACCCTGCGCTGCCAGACGCCAGCTAGCAGAGCAGAGCAACGCGGTTGGCATCCGTTTTAGGTGATCGAAACCCGGGTTGGTAGTCCTTGAAGAGCTACCTACTGCTCGGCGAGGCCGTGCTCGATCGCGTAGCGGGCAAGCTCGACCCGGTTGTGCAGCTGCAGCTTGCGCAAGGTGGACTGCACGTGGTTCTCCACCGTGCGGTGGCTGATGCCCAGCTGGTCGGCGATCTGGCGGGCGGTGCGCCCCTTGGCCACCTGCCGCAGCACGTCGGTCTCACGCTCGGTGAGCTGCGGCGAGTCGGTTCGCGGGTCCAGCGCCATCCGACGGTACTCGCCGAGCACCAAGCCGGCGAGACCGGCGCTGAACACCACGTCTCCCTCGGCGGTCCGGCGCACGGCCTCGACCAGCTCCTCCACCGACGCGGACTTCACCAGATACCCCGAGGCACCTGCCTGCACCGCGGCGAGGACGTCGGCGGGCTCGCCGGAGGCGGACAGCACCAGTACCCGGATGTCGGGCCAGCTGTCGATGATGCGCCGGGTCGCCTCGGCTCCTGACGGTCCACCGGTGACGAAGTGCAGATCCATCAAGACGACGTCCGGACTGGCGGCCGGGACAATGCGCAGCGCGGCCGCGCCGTCAGCCGCGGTGGCAACCACCTCGAAGCCCCGCTCGTCAAGATCGCGGGCCACGCCGGCCCGCCAGATCGGATGGTCGTCAACCACCATGACCCGGACCTTCACTGCGGCACGCCCAGCCTGACACGGTCCAGCCGGACGCGGTGTAGGCGTACCTCCCATTCGGTGCCCTGACCGGGAGCGGTCTGCAAGGTCAGGGTGCCGCCCAGATCGGCCACCCGGCCACGGATTGAGCGCGACACCCCCATCCGGCCGTCAGCTTCGGCGTCAGCGAGCTGACCGTCTTCGAAACCTAGACCATCGTCGCGGACGGTGAGCACCACGTGCTCGCCGAGATCCTCGAGCAGCACCCATGACTTCGCCTCCGGACCGCCGTGCCGGGCCGTGTTAGCCAGTGCCTCCCGAGCGACGGCGACCAGCTCCTC
>JBGSWT010000720.1:0-3624 GCA_041751815.1 Pseudonocardiaceae bacterium | reverse complement strand
GTGCTCGTCGTCGACGACAACGCCGACATGCGCGAGTACCTGCGGCGGCTGCTGTCGCCGCACTTCCGGGTGCACGCGGTCGGCGATGGGTCCGCCGCATTGGCGGCGGCTCGGGAGCAGCCACCCGACTTGATCATTAGTGACGTGATGATGCCGAACCTGAACGGCTTAGAGTTGATCACTGCGTTGCGGGCGGATTCACGCACCGCACAGGTGCCGGTGCTGCTGTTGTCGGCGCGTGCCGGCCAGGAGGCCGCGGTTGAGGGATTGGACTCCGGCGCGGACGACTACCTGGTCAAACCCTTCTTCGCCGAGGAGTTGCTGGCCCGGGTGCGGTCGAACCTGGAACTGGCCCGGCTGCGCACCCAGGAGTCGGCTTGGCGGTCCACCCTGATCAGCGCGATGCAGGACGGCATGTTCGTCGCAGATCCGGACGGCACTATCGTCGAGGTCAACGACGCGTTCGCCGATATCCTCGGCTACGGCGCTGACGACCTACCCTATGTTTCGCCGTACCCGTGGTGGCCCGACCCGGTACAGGAACCCGAGGAATTCGCCCAGGTCCACGCGGCCTCCGAGGCCGCGATGCGTTCGGACGGGGATGGCCGGTGGGCGCTGCCGATGCGGCATGGCGTCGACGGTCGTCGGGTCTGGCTGTCGATCGCCAGCGGTGTGGTCACCCGTCCGGACGGCACCATCCAGGCGTTCGTGGGCACGGTGCGCGACGTCACCGCCGAACACCTCACTGCGCGCCGCGACGCGGCGGTGGCCCGGCTCACCGGACGGCTGGCCGAAGCCAGCGACGTGCACGGCGTGTTCACCGCTGGGTTAGCCGAGCTGGCCGCCAACTGGGTCACCCACCGCGCGCTGATACTCACCTGGGATACCGCCGACCAGGTATCGGCGATCGGTACCGGCACGTCGTGGGCGGCGCTGCCGCCGGCGACCAGAGCCACCATCATCCAGATCCGCACCACCGGTCGAGTGCATTGGCACCTGGGTGACCGGTCAGTGGATCCGCCCCTGCCCACCGTGGTGGGTGCCCCGGTTCCCGGTGGCACCCAGGTCAACGTGGTCTGGCTCGAGCTTGACCCGGCTCGGCCCTTCGGCGCCGAGGACGCCGCGCTGCTGTCCGACCTCGCTGGCCACCTCGGGCAAGCGCTGACCAGGGCACGGTTGTTCGACGAACAACGCACCGCTTCGCTCACGCTGCAACGTGCCATCCTCGGGCCGACCGTGCTGCCCGCCGGTTTCGCGGTGCGCTACGAACCCGCGATCAGTCAGCTGGCGGTCGGCGGTGACTGGTACGACATCGTCACACTGGGTGCGGATCGGGTGGGCGTGGCCGTCGGCGACTGCGTCGGCCACGGGTTGCCCGCCGCCACTGTGATGGGGCAGCTTCGCACCGCGTGCCGCACTCTGCTGCTGCAAGACCACACCGCCCCGCAGGTGCTGGCCGCGATGGATCACGTTGCTGCGTTGATCCCGGACGCGGTGTGCACCACCCTGTTCTGCGCCATCATCGATCGTGCCACCGGCACCATGCGCTACAGCCGCGCCGGTCACCCTCCGGCCATTCTCGCCCGCGCCAATGGCCGCACCGAGCTCCTTGACGGCGCCCGCAGCGTTCCCTTGGCCACCGTGGACGTCGCACGACCCGAAGCCACCGTCGTGCTGGCTCCGGGTGACACCGTGCTGCTCTACACCGACGGGTTGGTCGAGCGCCGCAACGTCCTGCTCGATACCGGCATCGGCCGTGCCCGAGAGGTTCTTGCCCAGACCCACCACCTCGCCCCCGCTGAGATCGCCGACCGTCTGGCCGAGCAACTGCTCAGCGATGGCCACGACGACGACGTCGCCTACCTGCTCTACCAGCATCCTCTCGGCGTGGGGTGCACCATCACCATCACGGTGCCCGCCCACCCCGAGCAGCTCGCTGGTCTGCGCCGCACGCTGTGCCAATGGCTGACCGCGACCGACATCGACCAGGACATCGCCGAAGAGCTCGTGCTCGCCGTCGGTGAAGCCATCAGCAACGCCGTCGAACACGCTTACCTCGACGCCGACCCCGGCAGCGTCGAGCTCACCGTCAGTCGCGACGCCGAGGAGCTGCATCTCGAGATCCGTGACCACGGCCGCTGGCGCACCACTCCTGCCCCCGGCCCGCGCGGCCGCGGCCTCACGATGATGGAAAAACTCACCGATGCCGTCACTGTGGACATCGACGACCACGGCACCACGGTCCGACTCCGAAAGAAGCTGCTGCTGTGAAGATCGGGATCCCGCGTGAGCTGAAGATCCACGAGTACCGGGTCGCGATGACGCCCGCCGGGGTCCTCGAGCTCACCCGTCGTGGGCATGAGGTGTTCGTGGAACGCGGCGCCGGCGCCGGTTGCGCATTCCCCGACGAGACTTACCTGGCTGCGGGCGCCCGTATCGTTGCGCTGGCCGACGAGGTGTGGGCGCAGGCGCAGCTAGTGCTCAAGGTGAAGGAACCGGTGCCCGAGGAGTACCCCCAGCTGCGCAAGGGCCAGATCCTGTTCACCTACCTGCACCTGGCCGCCTCGGCGGAGTGCACGGCAGCGCTGATCGACGCCGGGACCGACGCCATCGCCTATGAGACGGTGCAACTGCCTGATGGCTCACTGCCACTACTGGCCCCGATGAGCGAGGTCGCCGGACGGATGGCCCCCCAGGTGGGGGCGCACTGCCTGGAGCGCATGCAGGGCGGGCGCGGGGTACTGCTCGGCGGGGTCTCCGGTGTGCCAGCCGGCAAGGTGGCGGTGATCGGCGGCGGGGTGGTGGGAATGAACGCCGCCACCATCGCGCTGGGCATGCAGGCCGAAGTCGTGGTGCTCGACGCCAACATCGGCCGGTTACGAGAGATCGACTTCGTCTACCGCGGCCACTTGCAGACCATCGCGTCGAATGCCTACGAGGTGGAGAAGGCGTGCCTGTGGGCGGATCTGGTGATCGGGGCGGTACTGGTGCCCGGCGCCAAGGCACCCACCCTGGTCAGTCATGACCTGGTCGGGCGGATGCGCCCGGGGTCGGTGCTGGTGGACATCGCCATCGACCAGGGGGGTTGCTTCGCCGACTCCCGGCCCACCACGCACGCCGACCCCACCTTCACCGTGTACGACTCGGTGTTCTACTGCGTGGCCAACATGCCCGGCGCGGTACCCCACACCTCCACCTATGCGTTGACCAACGTCACGCTGCCCTATGTGTGCGCGCTGGCCGACAAGGGACTGCGGCGGGCGGTTGACGACGACGGGGCGCTGGCCCGAGGAGTCAACGTGCTGGCGAGCTCCGTGGTGATCGCCGAGGTCGCCGCCGCGCATGATCTTGAATACGTGCCGCTGGTTGAGGCACTCGGGTGAGCACGGGTCCACCCCAACCCCCGCCAAATGGAACCTTTGCCCTGGCCGCGGTGATCTCCGGATACCTGGACCACCTCGCGGTGGAGCGCGGCACGTCGCCCAACACGCTGGACTCCTACGCCCGCGACCTGCGCCGCTACGGCGCCTACCTAGCGTCAATCGGGATCGCTGGGCTTGCCGAGGTGCGCGAGGAGCAGGTGAACGGGTTCCTCGCGGCGTTGCGCGACGGGGCCGGTGGGCA
>JBGSWT010000719.1:0-5162 GCA_041751815.1 Pseudonocardiaceae bacterium | reverse complement strand
GTCGATGCCGATGCGGACCAGCTGGCGCTGCGCACCGCCGACCTGCTCGGCGCTGTCGCCGATCAGGGTGAGCGGAGTGCCCCACGGGATCAGCCAGCCCAGGTACGTGGAGAACTGCTCGCCCAGCCCGAAGCCGATGCTGCCGGCCAGGTGTTGCGCGGCGTAGGCGGTGCGGTCCCTAAGGTCAACCACCCACTGCCCGGCCGCGATGCGCTTGCGCAGCTCATCCGGCTCCACCGGTTGCGGCGGCGACAGGTCCGCCGGTCCGGGGCCCTGCCTATTACGGGCGCCCATGTGGGCGTAGTAGCGCGGGTAGGCGGTCAGCCCGGCGACAAGGCGGGCTACGAAAGCGTCCTCGTCATCCTCAGTCAAGGCGTCATTGCGAACCCGTTCTTGACCGATCGTGCTGCTGCTATCACCGCTGGAGGACCCGGAGGAGCAGAAACTGCCGAACCCGTGGGTGGGGAATACCTGGGCGCCGTCGCCGAGCAGGCTGGCTAGCCGCCGGGCGGAGCGGAACTGAGCGCGCGACAGCTCCTCGGTCCGGGCTGGATCGACCAGGTCGGTGCGCCCGACGCTGCCATAGAGCAGTGAGCCGCCGGTGAACGCTGCCGGTGGCTCATGTGGGGCATCGTGCGGAGCGTCGATGAGATAGGCGAGGTGGGTGTCGGTGTGCCCGGGGGTGGCCACCGCGCGGATCCGCAGCCGTCCAGCAGCCAGCTCGTCCCCGTCGCGTACCGCGTGCCGGTCGAAGGCGACCTCGTCGGCGGCGGAGAGCACGTAACGCGCGCCGGTCCGCCTGGCCAGTTCGTAGCCGCCGGTGACGTAGTCGTTGTGCACGTGGGTCTCTAACACCACAGCACACATCAGACCCTTACCCGCAAGTATTGTCTCGAGTCGGTCCAGGTCCCGTTGCGGGTCGATGACCACTGCGGTGACCCCGTCGTGGGCGATGTAGCTGCGGTCGCCCAGCTCGCTGGTCTCGACAACGTCGACGTGCACCACCGCGCGCTTCCCATCTTGTCGTTATGTGCGAATGACCGTACATTACGCACTGGCGAAGAAACCGACAAGAGCTGGAGAGACCGAGCGATCATGGCGTGGGGTTCACGCGTGGAGCAGGTGTCCGCTTCGGGGTGCCGTCCGGTCGACCGCGCCAGTGCGCTGCCGTTGTGGGCCCAAGTGCATGCCGACTTGCGGCGACGCCTGGACGACGGCGAGTTCACCGACGCCTTCCCTGGTGAGTTAGCCCTGGTCACCGAGTACACCGTGAGTCGGCACACGGTGCGTGAGGCGTTGCGCCGGTTGCGCTCCGACGGGATCGTGGTCGCGGAACGTGGCCGGGCTCCCCGTGTGGCACCGCCAGGGGTGATTGAGCAGCCGCTGGGTGCCCTCTACAGCCTGTTCGCCTCGGTCGAGGCGGCCGGCCAGGTCCAGCGCAGCGTCGTGCGTGCGCTCGACGTACGTGCGGACGGGGTCGTCGCGGCCCGTCTCGCACTCGAGGAGTCCACGCCGCTGCTGTATCTGGAGCGGCTACGCCTGGCCGACGAGGCCCCGCTGGCCGTGGATCGGGTCTGGCTTCCGGCATCGCTGGCGGCACCTCTGCTCAAAGCTGACTTCACGCACACTGCCCTTTACGACGAGCTCGCTCGTCGCTGCGGCGTCCGGCTCTCCGGAGGCCGCGAGCACCTCCGCGCCGTCGTCCCCACTTCCGTCCAATGCGCTCTGCTGGGCATCGTCGACGGTGTCGGCGCCTTCGCCATCGAGCGGCTCGCCTGCTCGAACGGCCACCCTGTCGAGTGGCGGCACACCCTCATCCGCGGCGACCGGTTCACCGTCAGCGCTCAGTTCTCCGCTCGCGACGGATACCGCCTCGACGGTGCCGGCTTCGATGCGCGTCAATGAACATCCTTGCCGCAGTCGGGCTCGGCCTGCTCATCGGCGCGGTCCTCGGCGCACTCGGCGGCGCAGGGGGGATCCTCACAGTCCCGGCCCTGGTTTACCTGCTCGGCCAGAGTGCCCAGGACGCCACCACCAGCAGCCTCGTCATCGTCGGGCTCACCGCGCTGGTCGGCGTCGCCAGCCACGCCCGCTCAGGCCAAGTCCACTGGCGCATCGGCATCGCATTCGGGGTCATCGGAATCATCGCCGCCGTCGCCGGGACCACACTGAACCGCCGCGTCGACGAGCACGTCCTGCTCCTCGGCCTCTCGGCCGTCATGATCCTGACCGCCGGCGGGATGCTCATCCGTGGGCGGCGAGATTCCCAAAGTCACGACGACCATTCGGCACCCGCCGCCGGCACAGCCGCCGACACCACCGAGCGGGTACCCGACCGCGCACCCCAGGAGTTGAACACCAGCATCGCCCCAACCGTCCAACTCGCCCGTCCCGCCCCAGGCTCCGCCTCGCGCAGTGAGCAGGGGCGACGACGCCGCCGGACGGTGCTCGTCGTCAAGGTAGTGATCGCCGGCCTCACGGTGGGTTTTCTCGCTGGTTTCTTCGGCGTCGGTGGTGGATTCGTCATCGTCCCGGTTCTCGTCCTCGCCCTTCGCCTCCCCATGCCCGCAGCCGTGGGCACCTCCCTGGTCATCATGGCCATCAACTCCGCCGCATCGCTGGCGGCGCGTACCGGACAGGCACATTTCGACTGGGCACTGATCGTCCCTTTCACGATCGCCGCGATGGCCGGCTCACTTGCTGGCAAGGCCATCGCCGCCCGGCTGCCCAACATCGCACTCAACCGGGCCTTCGCCGGCCTGCTGATCGCCGTAGCGGCGTACATCGCCATCAACAGTGCGCTGTCACTCAGCTAGGAATTCGCCAGGTGAGCATCCGGTGGGATGTCGCCGGTGCCGGGTCCGGGTTTGCGCATGCGCCGACAGGGGCACCAGTGTCGTACAGCGTCCGAAGGAGGGACAACGATGGCGAAAACCGCGCTGAACGACGATGAGCTGTGGGACGAGTTCCACCGGGTGGTGAACATGTCGTCGCGGGAGCTTGCGGAGTGGCTGCGCACCCGTTCGGCGGGTCCGGACGCCGAGAGTTTCCCCGATCAGGCAGGCACCCCCACTGGCCAGCAGGTGTTGCACGTTCTCGGCAAGCGCCGCACCGACCTCAACATTGACGATCTCCATGTGATGCGCAAAGTGGTCAATCGGGTACACCACGAAGGCCAAGGCGATCGGGAGCCTGTTGCGGGGTCGACCGGTTGGCGGCACCGCCTGATGTCGATGGGCCACGACCCGCTCAAGCCGGCGTGAGTGGGTGATGCCTGCCGGGCAGCCCGCGGACCGGGAGGAGCTGCGGTGACGTTGCGCATCGCCGCGGTCGGTGACGTTCACCTGGGCACCGATGCTCGAGGACGGTTGCGCCCGGCGCTGGAGACAGTGTCCACGCAGGCCGATGTGCTGTTGCTGGCCGGCGATCTCACTCGGCACGGCACCATGGAAGAGGCGCAGGTGGTAGCCGACGAGTTCGGCGATCTGCCCGTACCGGTGCTCGCGGTGCTCGGCAACCACGACTACCACTCCGACGCTCAGGACGACATCGCCGCATTGTTGGAAAAGCGCGGCGTGCGCGTCCTGGAAGGCCAAGGCGAGGTGCTCGACGTGGGTGGGTACCGGCTCGGTGTCGCGGGTGCCAAGGGGTTCGGCGGTGGGTTCGCCGGCAAGTGCGCGTTAGCGTTCGGGGAGCGCGAGATGAAGACGTTCATCGAGTACAGCGAGCTTGTCGCGGCGCGGCTTGCCGATGCCCTGCGCACCGTGGAGGACGCCGACGTGCTCGTCGCGCTCACGCACTACTCGCCGGTGGTCGACACGCTGCGTGGTGAGCCACTGGAGCTCTACCCATTCCTGGGTTCCTACCAGCTGGCCGAGGCCATCGACGGCGCACGTGGCGGCGCGGGTGCCGATCTTGCGGTGCATGGGCACGCCCACTTCGGTTGCGAGCATGGTTGCACTCCGGGTGGGGTGAGAGTGCGCAACGTCGCCCAGCCGGTGATCCGTGCCGCGTACGCCGTCTACGAGCTGCCCAACGGATGAAAGAGACGTTCGTGTCGCTTTCAACATGGCCGCCCCGGGCGGCTGCTGTGGGTATTCTCCGGATTTGAATGCCTTCGCAGCTCGATTCCGCCCTGAGCGATTTCCGCTACTCGGGCTCGCGACCCCCGTTTTTGTCGGTATCGGGTTGTAGCGTGCTGTCCGTGAGTGTTCGACAGCTGATTCCGAAGGATCTGGCGGATATTCCGCCAGGCCCGGAGCTGGCGCACGTTCTGGCCGGCCTCAAGCTATCCCGGTTGTCAGGTTTCGATTGTGTGGAAGTCCTTAAGGCACAGTATCGGCAGGCGAACCACGAACGGGCCCGGGTGCTGGCCGCGATGGCGGAGGTCGGGGTATGTGGCTCGGTGCCCGACGGTGACCTGACGCGGATGGCCAGCCCGGACGAGTTCTCCGCCGACGAGGTCCGTGCCGCCCTGGTGCTGACCCGTCGAGCTGCCGAGGCGCAGTTCTGGCTGGCCCATGACCTGGTAACCCGGCTGCCGCAGGTGCTCGCCGCGATGGATGCGGGTGTGCTGGACGAGCCACGAGCCCGGGTGTTCTCGGAGTGGACCACCGAGCTGTCCCCCGAGCAAGCCCAGGCGGTGTGCGCGACGCTGCTGCCCCGGGCGCCGGGGCTGACCACCGGCCAACTGATCGAACAGATCAAAAAGCTGGCCATCGCTGTTGACCCGGATTGGGCGCAGCGGCGTTATGAGCAGGCCGTCGCTGACCGGAAAGTGGTCGGTTACCGCAATTCGGATGGGTCGGCCAACCTGTCTGGGTACAACTTGCCGCTGGAACGGGTGGCCGCGGCCAGCGGGCACATTGACGCGCTCGCGAAAGCCGCGAAACGCGGCGGCGACTCCCGCCTCCTGGACCATATTCGCGCAGACCTGTTTCTCGGGATGACTGATGGTACTTACACCGGGCTAGACGACGCCGCGATAATCGAGCGCCTCACTGACGCGCCCGCCCCGGACGCCAGGGTCCTCGTCAAAGTCGTGACGTGATGATCACCTCCTTCCTTGATCGTTTGGTTAGACGCCCAGGAGTGTGAGGACTTGGTCTAGGCGGCGGCCCATCTTCTCGGTGGCCTGTTTGATGTTGGTCCAGCCGGCGAGT
>JBGSWT010000718.1:0-2905 GCA_041751815.1 Pseudonocardiaceae bacterium | reverse complement strand
TGCCCTCCCACATGGCGCGCTGCTGCTCGGCCTCGGTGGGCAGCAGCGCGACGGCCACGGTGTCACCCTCATCGACCAGCGCCGGGTAGGCGGTGACCAGATGTCCGGCCTGCTCCTGCCGGTAGGTCTGTGGCAGCGTCCCGACATCCCAGCTGCGCAGGCCCCGCCGTTGCAGCCCGGCCCCCGCGTCGGCCAGCGTGGCCCGTAGCTGCGGCTGCAGCTGGCGAGTCAGCGCCGTGAGGTCGGTTCCTAGGGCCAGTGTGCGATCACCGTCGCACACCCGAAAGGTGATCTTCAAGTGGTTCGGCACCCGGTCGAGCTGCCAGTCCTCTCGGCGCACCGCCAGACCCGCCTGGTGGAGCTCGCGTTCCAGAGCGTCCAGCAAAGGTTGCTGGTAGGGGGTCATCCGGGCCAGCAGGGCTTTCGCCTGGTCGGGTACCGGCACCAGCATCCGGCGCAGCGGCTTGGGCAACGACTTGAGCAGCGCGACGACCAGTTCGTTGCGCAAGCCGGGGACCTGCCAGCTGAAGGGGGCCGGATCGACCTGGTTGAGTACTGGCAGTGGCACGTGCACGGTGACACCGTCGGCGTCGGTGCCGGGCTCGAACTGGTAGGACAGCTCCAGCCACAGCGTGCCGTAGGGCCAGTGATCGGGATAGTCCTGCTCTCCGACGTTCTCGCCGATGATCAGCATCGCGGGGTCGAAGTCCAGCAGGTCTGGTTGGGTTTTGCGGACCTTGCGCCACCAGTTGTCGAAATGCCGGGCCGAGACGACCTCGGGCGGGATGCGCTGGTCGTAGAAGTTGAACAGGGTCTCGTCGTCGACCAGGATGTCGTGCCGGCGCGCCCGCTGCTCGAGTTCCTCGACGTCGTCGAGCATGGCCCGGTTGGCGTGGAAGAAGGTGTGCCGGGTCTCCCAGTCACCCTCGACCAGCGCGTGCCGGAGGAACAGCTCACGGCACAGCTGCGGGTCGACGGTGGAGTAGCCGACCTTGCGCGACGCGACGATCGGGATGCCGTAGAGCGTGACCTTCTCGTAGGCCATCACCGCACCGCGCTTACGTTCCCAGTGCGGCTCGCTGTAGCTGCGCTTGACCACATGCTCGGCCAGCGGCTCGATCCACTGCGGCTCGATCCGCGCGGCGATCCGGCCCCACAACCGAGACGTCTCCACCAGCTCGGCTGCCATCACCCAGCGGGGCGGCTTACGGAACAGCGCCGAGCCGGGGTGCACGGCGAACCGAGCGCCCCGGGCGCCCAGGTAGTCGCGGGTCTCAGGGTCGAGCAGTCCGATATGCGAGAGCAGCCCGGTCAGCAGTGCGACGTGCACCTGCTGTGGTGGCGCGGGTGCAGTGTTCGCCGTTATTTTCAGGTCGCGGGTGAGCCGGCGCAGCTGCCCGTGCAGGTCCTGCCATTCCCGCACCCGCAGGTAATGCAGGAACTCCCTCTTGCACAACTTCCGGAACTGGGTGGAGGACAGCGCCTGCTGCTGCTCGTCGAGGTGGCGCCAGAGGTTGAGGTAGGCCAGGAAGTCGGAATCCTTGTCGGCGAACCGGGCGTGCTGGGCGTCAGCCGCCGCCTCGGCATCGGTCGGGCGCTCCCGCGGATCCTGAATGGACAGTGCCGCGACGATCACCAGCACCTCGCGCAGGCAACCGTTGTCGTTGGCGGCCACCACCATCCGGGCCAGCCGGGGGTCCAGCGGCAGCTGCGCGAGGGTGCGCCCGATCCGGGTGAGGCGCATGGTTGGGTGCTCTTCAAGGCCGGCCAACCCGGGGGTTGGCCGGCCTTGAAGAGCACCCAACTCGCGCAGCAACGCCACGCCGTCGGAGATCTGCCGGCGGTCCGGTGGGTCGATGAACCCGAACGCGGCCACGTCGCCCAGGTCCAGCGCTGCCATTTGCAGGATCACCGATGCGAGGTGGGTGCGGATGATCTCCGGATCAGTGAACTCCGGCCGCGACTGGAAGTCCTCCACCGAGTACAGCCGGATACAGATGCCATCACTGGTGCGGCCACACCGACCAGCACGCTGGATGGCCGATGCTTGGGATACCGGTTCGATCGGCAGCCGCTGCACCTTCAGCCGGCGGCTGTAGCGGGAGATTCGGGCCGTGCCTGGGTCGATCACGTATCGGATCCCCGGCACGGTCAGCGACGTCTCGGCGACATTGGTCGCCAGCACGATCCGGCGTGTCCGCTCCTGCCCCGCGCGTGACGGCCGCCCATGCACGGTGTGTCGACTCCCGGTGCCCGGCGGCTCGAAGACCCGGTGCTGCTCGGCCGCCGACAGCCGCGCATACAGCGCCAGGATCTCGGTATCCGGTAGCGCCAAGGCCTGCACGGCGTCACGGGTGTCGCGAATCTCCCGCTCACCGGACAGAAAGATCAGCATGTCGCCGGGTCCCTCGGCACGCAGCTCCATGACGGCGTCACAAATCGCCTGGATCTGGTCACGGTCATCGGTGCTGTCCACCCCATAGGGGCGATAGCGGATCTCCACCGGGTAGCTGCGGCCGGAGACCTCGATCACCGGCGCGCCGTCGAAGTGCCGGGAGAATCGGTCGGGGTCGATGGTCGCCGAAGTGATGATCACCTTGAGATCGGGGCGGCGGGGCAACAGCTGCTTGAGGTAGCCCAGCACGAAATCGATGTTCAGGGAGCGTTCGTGCGCCTCGTCGATGATCAGCGTGTCGTACTGCTGCAGCAACCGATCAGACTGGATCTCAGCCAGCAGAATGCCGTCGGTCATCAGCTTGACCAGGGTGTCGTCCGATGCGCGGTCGGTGAACCGCACCTTCCAGCCGACCGCCCCACCGACCGGGACGTCCAGCTCGTCGGCGATGCGCTCGGCCACCGTGCGCGCCGCCAGCCGGCGCGGCTGGGTGTGCCCGATCGTGCCTCG
>JBGSWT010000717.1:0-2344 GCA_041751815.1 Pseudonocardiaceae bacterium | reverse complement strand
GTGGCGGACGGTGTGGAGCCCGGCCGCGCTGGCGGTACATACCCTGCGGCGCCGCAGCCTCGAATCGCTGTTGCGCTTCCCACCTGGCCTTGTCCCGCAGTTCTTCGACGTGTTCTTCGCACTTCCAGAGCGACACCGCTGGGCCTATCTCACCGGCCGCGAGGACGTCAGAGGCAGCGCCGCTGCCATGGGGGCGCTGTTCGCGGCTTCTCCGTGGTGGCTTCGCGCGCGGCTGGTCGGCGGTGCACTCGACCCGCGCGCAGTGTCAGCCCTCGGCGACGGCAGCCCGGTCAGGAATGCGGAACGGTGATGGACACCTCGACATCGGGCTTGACCTTGAGCGCGCCGAGCATGGCGGAGAACGGCTTGATGCCGAACTTGCGCTGATCCAGGACGAGCTTGGCGTGCCACTGCTTGCCGTCGTCGCGAGCTTCGACAGAGACCGGATTCGTCACGCCGTGCAGCGTCAGGTCGCCTTCGATGCGGGCCCGGTCGCCGTCGCGTGCCACTGATACTGAGCGAAACTCGATCTTCGGGTACTTCCGGGTCTCGAGGGACTTCTGGGTGTTTTTCTCGATGTCCTGGCGATCGGATACCGAGACCGCCTCGGTTGTCACGCGCAGCGAGGTCGCGTCGAAGTCAGCTATGATCTTGTCGTCGTCCCCCACCTCCACGGACAAGGACGTGACCTGGAAAGTGACGTCATGGCCGAAGGAGGTCAGCAGCCCCTCACGAAACACTAAGACCCGGCAGTCCACCGCAGCAGCATCGAATGTCGGCACGGCGCAAGCCTAGCCTGGTGCGATCACTTACTCGCAACGTCCAGAGCAGACGCCGCGGGCGCAATCGCGTCGGCGAGTCGCTGCACGTCAGGGAAACCCTGCCGGTCGGCGAGCAGGCCGACAAATGCGCTGTCCTGGTAGCAGGACAGCCCGACAACGAGGGCCTGGCCGGCTGCCAACGGTGCCAGCGGAAAAACCTGCTCCAAGTCCGCGCCGTCCAGCGTGAACCGGATTGCGGGCAGCGGGATGCTGGTCACCATGAGATCGAACAGCAGTACGGCGCCCTGACCAGCCACTGGGGCCGCCACTCGGTGCACCGCAGGCGGCAACCGATCGGCGAGCAGCGGTATTGCACCGGCGCCGCGATCAGCGCCGGCTGCCTTGCTCTGCTCCATCGCCGAGCGGATCTTGCGCAGCCGCGTGCCGGGATCGGGCTCGCCGACCGGCAGGTCGCAGAGGTAGCCGGACAGATGATTTCCCCCGATGCGGTCACCCGACCTGGCCCGCCGGCTGACCGGGACAAAGGCCCGCAGCACCAATCCTTCGACCACGTCCCCGCGACTGACGAGCCATCCCCGCAATGCGCCGGCCACCACCGATAGCAGGACGTCGTTCACTGTGCCACCGAAATGCGCCCGGATCCGGCGGATCTGCCGGAGATCGAGCCGAGCCGTCGCCAACGCCCGCTGGCCTGAGGACGAGACCACCAGCGGCGAACCCGGTGCGGGCAATCGGACCCGACGAAGCACCGAAGCGGCGATGCCGGTCGCCGCTGTCATCTGCCCTATCGCGTCCTCGACAGCGCCGCGTACGTCGCCGGGGACGCGCCACCACCGGGACAGCATGCTCGGCGGGGTCAAGGCTGGCGGGGTCAAGGCGCCGCCATGTCGAGGCATGAATCCATCCAGCACCCGGAAACCGATATTCAGGACACTCAGGCCGTCGCCAAAGGCATGATGCATTTTGACCAGTACTGCGAAACGGCCCCCGGTGACACCCGATATGACGTGGAACTCCCACAGCGGGCGGGTCCGCGGCAACGGTCGGACAATCAGCTCGGCGGCTAATGCCGCTGCATCGTCGTGGCCGCCGGGACCGTCGAGGTGATGCAGGTGAATGTGGTCTGCGGCGCGGAATCCAGGATCCGCTGCCCACGTCGCCGCGGTCAGCGCAGACCTGGCCGGTTGCACCCGCTGCCGCAGCAGGGCAAGACGCTGGGCCCGGTCGGCCAGCAGGCAGGCGATCCGTCCGGGATCCGGTGGGTGCGCCGGCCGGAAGATCGCCAAACCGCCGAGGTGCATCGGGGTTATGTCGCGATCCAGGCAGAGGAAGGCGGTGTCGAGCCCGCTGAGCCGCCCTGCAGTCATGCAAGCCTCCTGCGAGCACGGGTTCCCGTGTCTCATCGAAGCCTTGCATAGGTGCATGATCACCCCGTGCAGGTTTTGGTCGACGCGGACAACCTCGACGTGCCCCGGTTGCGACTGCTGGTCGCAGCGCTGGAGGCGGCACTGGAGGCGTCGCCGTCCGCGGACGTCGTGGTGGCCGGCGCGGCGGCGGTGCTG
>JBGSWT010000716.1:0-7884 GCA_041751815.1 Pseudonocardiaceae bacterium | reverse complement strand
TGGGCGAGTGCAAGCACGAAGACCGAGCCGAACCGCCGGGCCAGAAACGCCAGCAGACGCATGCGGACATCACCACGACGGACGGGCCCCACCTCGTCGCCGAGCAAGCGTTGCCAGTGCGCGGCGTGCCGCTCCTCGGCCTCGGCCAACCCGAGCAGGATCTCCCGCTCTTCCCCACAGCGCCGGGTAGCGAGGTCGCGGTAGACCTTGGCCTCCTCACGCTCGTCGGCCAGCATCCGCCGCCACCGGCGCACCGCCGAGGACCGGACTCCGAAGGGCCGCGTGCCCCCGTCGCGCATCTCGCTCACTGTCCAAGGATCTCAAGTCCGGTCGGGCAGACCCGATGCAGATCAACCACTCCTGTGGTATCCCCGATGTGGCCGCTCACTCGGGGAGGTACCGATGACCACCGCAAGTCAGGTGACGCCGGGTGCGGTCCGCAGCCTGATCCCCGCGAGGATCGACCGGTTGCCGTGGTCGCCGTTCCATACCCGGATGGTGTTCGCGCTGGGGACGGCGTGGATCCTCGACGGCCTCGAGATTACGGTCGCGAGTGCGGTCGCAGCGGTGTGGAGCCAATCTGACACGCTCAACCTGTCCTCGACCCAGATCGGACTCGTCGCGACGGTGTACCTGGCCGGCGAGGTCGTCGGCGCGCTGTTCTTCGGCCGGTTGTCGGACAAGTGGGGCCGCCGCAACCTGTTCATGATCACGTTGGGTGTCTATCTTTTCGGCAGCGGTCTGACCGCGCTGACCCTGGGCAACGGCACCGGCTGGCTCGTGTTCCTCTACTTCACTCGCTTCATCGCCGGTATGGGCATCGGCGGGGAGTACGCAGCGATCCACTCCGCGATCGACGAGCTGATCCCGGCTCGCTACCGCGGCCGCATCGACCTGGCGGTCAGCGCCACGTACTGGGCGGGCGCGATCCTCGGCACGATGGGCACATTCATCCTGCTGAACGTGATGGACCCCAGCATCGGATGGCGGATCGGCTTCCTGATCGGCCCGGTGCTGGGTGTGGTGATCCTGCTGGTGCGGCGCAACCTGCCGGAGAGCCCGCGGTGGCAGGTCATGACCGGTCGTGAGCAGGCGGCCGAGAAGTCGATCTCCTATATCGAGCATGAGGTGGAGCGGTCCGGGAAGGTGCTGCCGCCGGTCGACCAGAGCAAGGCGATCGAACTCCGTCCTACCGACCAGATCGGATATCTCGCGCTCACTCGGGTGCTGTTCCGTGAGTACCCGACCCGGGCCGTGCTCGGTGCGTCGCTGATGATCAGCCAGTCATTCCTGTACAACGCCATCTTCTTCACCTACACCCTGGTGCTGACCAGGTTCTATGACGTGTCCGCCACGTCGGCGCCGCTGTTTCTCATCGCCTTCGCAGCCGGCAACCTGATCGGTCCGCTGGCCATCGGGCACCTCTTCGACACGATCGGCCGCAAGACGATGATCGCCGGCACCTATATCATCTCCGGTGTCTTGCTCGCCATCAGCGCATTCCTCTTCAATGCCGGGTTGCTCACCGCGCTGACTCAGACGCTCGCCTGGTGTGTGATCTTCTTCTTCGCCTCGTCCGGTGCCAGCGCCGCTTATCTCACGGTCAGCGAGATCTTTCCGCTCGAGGTGCGGGCGAAGGCGATCGCGGTGTTCTTCGCCATCGCGCAGTGCTTCGGTGCCCTCGGTCCGGTCCTCTACGGCGCGCTCATCGGTGACGGCACCCAACCGTTCAACCTGTTCCTGGGTTACCTGCTCGCCGCGCTGGTGATGATCGCCGGCGGGCTGGTCGCGGCGTTCTTCGGGGTGGCGGCCGAACGCCGGTCTCTGGAGGACATCGCCGCGCCGCTGGCGTCGATCGGTCGCGGCCGCCCCGGTGCCGCCCTGGCCGAAGGGGCCTTGTCCACCTGACGGATCAGGCCAGCCACCACGCCAGGCCCAGCCCCAGCACGACTACCGTTACCACCAGCAACAGCACCGCGCTCAGCATTCGACCTGGGTTCGACTCGCCCGGCCGGACCCCAAGACCACTGTGAAGGTCCGAGCCGGGGTCAAGGCAGTCGACAGCACTGTTACTGCCGGTCCGTAGCCGCGGGACGTTCTCGTCCTCGCGACTCGACGGCGACGTGAACTGGTGTTCCATGGCCCAGACTCTATGGAGAACGTGGTTACCGCCCGGCCTGACATCGGTTAGCCGAAGGTAAAATCCGGCGGCAAGACCGTGTGATGTCGCGGCGCACGGCGAAGGTCACCGCCTTCGCTACCCGATCGGGGACAAACCCCAGATCATCAAGCTTGCCGTCCGCACTGCGGCTATGCTCACGCTCGGAGTTCGAGCGACTACGCTACGTGCGTAGGGCTAGTTTCTCCACCACGTTGGCGGCGGGAACCGACGAGGAGAAATGATGCGCGAGCGTGAGACAGCCCTGCCGGAGCTGGACTGTGTGGACGACCCCACAGGTGGAGCTGTTGCCTGCGCTCTGCTCATCGTGGGCGCGACGCTGGTTACCGGCATTCTCATGGCGATCATGTGGGTCGTCGGCGCCTGGTAGCACTCCAGCGCGCGGTGGTGGCTCAGGACACGTGTGGGCATGCCTCGACGAACGGTAGGAAGCCGTCGAGGAATTGCTCCGTGGCGGGCATGAAGTAGCCGCCGTAGTGGCTGATCGGGTCCAGCGTGGACACCACGATCGTGCCGGCAGTGGACACCTGGTCGACGTAGAGGAGTGCTTCGCCTGTGCTCAGCTCCACCAGGACCTGCGCGCCATCCGGCGGTTGCAGAACCCCATGATAGTGCCAGGTGCAGTCGCGCGCGGTGAGTCGCTGGAACAGCGGGTGCTCAGGTGCCGCAAGGCGAACACCGAGGTCAGCGCCAGGTTCCAGCCACCACCAGAAGTTGGTCGGCCGGTGCTGCCAGTGCACGCCGGGAAGGAATTCGGGGATCGGCTCGCCACCGCTGAATGTGATCACCGTCCCGCCGGCTTCGAGCAGCTCGGTGATCCGGTGCGCGGCGCGGGTGAGCAGACCGCGATGCATGCGTTCGGGAATGAGCAGCCCGCGGTACCCGGTCAGGTCGGTGTCGGCCAGCTCGGGGAGGTAGATCAGCCCACCGCCGAGGTGCTGGGCGTACTTCGGCTCGGTGAGTGCGCGGTGGTGCTGGGCTGAGCCACCGTAGACGGCGGCGAACCCCCGCGTCCTACCAGCGGTCGCCGCTCGGCGCTGGGCCGACTCGGTGGCGATCCAGTCGAGCAGCGCCTCACCGCAGTAACCCAGCAGGTCACTGGTCGTCTGGACGACGATGGTGCCCGCGGTCGACACCCGGTCCACATATGTCGCCGGCTCGCCACCGGACAGCCGGGTGAGCACCTCGGCGCCGGCCGGGACCGGATGGTGCCCGCGGGCGAAGAATCCGGCGACGCCGTGCCGGAAGGTCAACTCGTCGGGCTGCTTGCCGCGGAAGATCGGATGGTCGGCGACCTCCGCGACGCGGTACCCGGCCAGCGACCGGTTCGCCAGCGGGATGAACGCCGACGCGCCGGGTAGCCACTTCCCGTCCAGGTGCCCACCGAAGACCACCATCCCGCCGTCGTCGAGGTAGGCCCTGATCACGTGGCGCGTTCTGGTGAGGTACTCCTGATCCACACTCGGTGTGATGATCAGTGCGGCGTACCGGTTCAGGTTGGTCGACCCGAGCGCGTAGCAGTCGAGCCGTTCCACTCGGTCGGACCACTCGCTACCTTCAGGGTTGCGGATGTCCATGTCGAGCACCGCGATACTCATACGCTCCTCCTCGGGACAGACAGCGCTCGCGCGGCATCGACCAGCGCGGCGGTGTACGGGTGCTCGGGTCGAGACAGCAGGATGTCGGTCGGTCCTTGCTCCACCACCCGACCAGCTTGCAGCACAACCAGCCGGTCACACGAGCGCTGGGCGAGTGCCAGATCGTGGGTGATGTGCAGCACCGCGACGCCCCACGCCGCGCGTAGCTCGTCGAGCAGGTCGGCGATCTCCGCCCGCAGCGACACGTCGAGCATCTGGGTCGGCTCGTCGGCGAGGATCAGCCGCGGTTGGGTCACCAGCGCCCGGGCGAACGCAACCCGCTGTCGCTCGCCGCCGGAGAGCTGGTGTGGATAGCGCGGCAGGTAACGCTGCACCGGCGTCAGGTGCACGGCGGTCAGCGCATCCGCGACGATCCTCCGCCGCCGGTCCCCGTCGGCCAGCCGGTGGATCACCAGCGGTTCGGCGACGATGGCCTCGACCATCCGGGTGGGCGGCAGCGAGGCATACGGGTCCTGAAACACCAGGTGCACCTGACCCCCGAGCCCGCGCGGGGACGCCTGCAGCTCGGTGCCATCGAAGGCGATCCGACCACGGTCCGGGCGCACCAAGCCGACCACGGCTCGCGCGATGGTCGATTTTCCCGCGCCCGAGCCACCGACCAGACCGACTGTCTCACCGGCAGCGACGTCGAAGGTCACTTCCTGGCACGCGATGAGCCGATGCGCGCCACCGCGTTGCCGGAAGCTGACGGTCACGTTCTCGACCTGCAGCAACGGGGTCATGGGATTCTCGTTTCCGCCTCGGTAACACCTGCCGGCAGCTGCAGCCGTGGGGCGGCGGCCAGCAGGTGCCGGGTGTAGGGATGCTGGGGCGCGGCGACGATCTCCTCCCGGGTACCCACCTCGACCAGCTGGCCCGCGCGCATGACCGCGATACGGTCGGCGATGCGCTCGATCACCGGCAAGTCGTGGGACACGATCAGCAACGCGAGATCCAACCGCCGGCGCAGGTCGTCGAGCAGGTTGAGCACGTCGGCCTGCACGAGCATGTCCAGGCCACTGGTCGGCTCGTCAGCGATCACCACGTCCGGGTCGTTGGCGAGCGCGATGGCGATCACGACCCGTTGGCGCATGCCACCGGAGAGCTGGTGCGGATAGTCGCGGCTGCGCCCCGGGTCGAGTCCCACGAGCACCAACAGCTCTTCAGCACGGGCGCGTGCCGCAGCAGCACCGACCGTCTGGTGTGCGGTGATGGCTTCGGCGATCTGGTCCCCGACCGTCAGCACCGGGTTGAGCGCGCTCATCGCCTCCTGGGGGATGAGCGCCACCCGGTCACCGCGCAGCCCGCGGAGCTCGTGAGGTCGCAACGCCGCCAGGTCGTGCCCACAGACGATCACCTGACCGCCTTCCATCACCGCCGCGGCCGGGAGCAAACCGCAGGCGGCAGCGGCGACCGTCGACTTGCCGCTACCGGACTCACCGACCAGCCCGAGCACCTCCCCGGCCGCCACCGACAGGCTCACCTGGTTCGCGGCCAGCACCCGGTCCCGGCCCGAGCCGTAGCTGACAGTGAGATCGACGATCGTCAGCGGATTGTCTGCGGCCACCGGCACCGGCGTCGTCGAGGATGTGACCCGGCGGCGAGTCGGCCGGTCACGCAGCGTGGGCCTGGCCCCCTCCTCGAAGGCGTAACCCACCAATGCGAAGGCGAGCACCGTGGCGGCGATCGCCACGCCCGGCGGGATCACCCACCACAACCACGCATCAGTCAAGAAGGCGCTGCGAGAGTGCGCCAGCGACAGCATCGTGCCCCAGCTCTTGGCCGTCACGTCACCCAGGCCGAGGAACGCCAGCGACGATTCAAGCAGGATCGCGTTCTTGGTTCCGAGCACGAACTGCGGCACGACCAGGGGCGCGACCGCCGGAACGACGTGGCGCGACAGCACGTAACCCGCGCCGCCGCCCATCGCGCGCAACGCCTGGATGTGGTCGCGTTCGCGCAACGACAGCACCTGAGCGCGCAGCTCGCGCGCCACCGGAGCCCAGATCACCAGGGTGATCACCAGGATCTGGTTACCCAGCCCGGGACCGAGAAAGACCCCGATCACCAGTGCCAGTGGCAGTATCGGCAAGGCAAGCACCACGTCGACCAGCCGCATCAGGATGGTGTCCAGCCAGCCGCGGGCATAGCCGGCCGTCACCCCGACGGCCAGGCCGATCAGCGTCGCCGCCAGTGCGGCCACGATCCCGATCAGCAGCGAGATGCGCGCGCCGTAGATCAGCTCGGAGACCAAGTCGTGGCCCACGTCATTGGTACCGAGCAGGTGCGCGGCCGAGGGACGGGCGAACGGGGTGCCGGTCCGCGCGTTCGGGTCGTAGGGCGCCAGTAGCGGTGCGGCCAGGGCGGTGGTTCCCAGCAGTGCGAGCAGGCACGCCCCAATCCGGGCGGTGGTCACAGCGCCGCCTCCACAGGACGGCGTACCCGCGGGTCCAACAGGGGATAGGTCAGGTCGGCGAGCAGATTCAAGACGATGACGCTGATGGTGATCAGCAAGAACGCGCCTTGCAGCAACGGGTAGTCCCGAGCGGTCACTGCCTCGTAGATCAGCCGGCCCAGCCCCGGATAGGCGAACACCGTCTCGACCACGACCAGACTCGACAGCAGCGTGCCCACCATCACCGTCACATTGGTGAAGACCGGAAGCAGCGCGTTGCGCAGTGCATGGCGCAGCGCGATCCGACGCTCGGAGACTCCTTTCGCCCGCGCCAGCCGGACGAACGGCTCGTCGAGCACCGAGATCATCGCCGCCCGGGCGAGCAGGAAGATCGAGCCGAAGATGGCAAGCGTGATCGTGACCACCGGCAACACCAGCCGACGCAGCATCTCCCCGATCGCCGCCGCCCCACTCGCGGTGATCTCGGTGGCACCGAAGGAGGGGAACCAGCCGAGCTGCACCGCGAAAACCGAGATCAGCACCATGCCGATCCAGAAACTCGGCATCGAATCGACTGCCAGCACACCGGCAACCAGCCCGATGTCCCGCCGGCGGCCCCGCCACCAGGCCGCCGCCGCCCCGAGCATGATGCCGAGCATCGTGGCACCCAGGACCCCGAGCCCGATCAACGCCAGAGTCCACGGCAGGCGTTCGAGGAGCAGATCGACCACCGGGCGGTTGTGCGCGACTGAAATCCCGAGGTCGCCGCGCGTCAATCCGGTCCAGAACCCGGCGTACTGCTCGACGATCGGGCGGTCCAGCCCGTAGCCGGTCCGGATCTGGGACAGCTGCTCCTCGGTAAGTCCCTGGATCGGACCGGTGTAGAGATAGTCGACGGGGTCACCCGGGGCCAGGTACGGCAACGCGAAGTTGACCGTCGCGGCGACCCAGAGCACCAGCGCGTACTGCACCACGCGGGGCAGGGCGCGCCGCAACCGTCCCATTACCGGGTCGCGACGACGGCGTTAGCGGTGCGGGCGACGTCAGGCGGCAGCAGCGACCACTTGTGCACGATGCCATAGCCCGGCGACTCGACCCACCCGCTGTAGCTGCCGGCCCGGAAGGCCCAGTACTCGTCGGGGTAGTACAGCGGGATCGACGTCGGCTGCCGGTTGAACAGCGCCTGCATGTCCTGCAGCACCGCGTTGCGATCGGCGTTGGTGGTGGCCGCCTGCCACGTGCTGTACAGCGCATCGAATTCCGGGTAGGGAATCGCCGGCGCCCGCCACAGGTACCCCGACATGTGGGACATCACGAACTGGTCGGGGTCGGCGACGCCGTGTGCGGTGATCGTGCTGATCGCCAGGTCGAAGTCGCGGGTGGTGAACAGATTCGCCACCGTGGCCGCGTCCGTGCCCGTGACGTCCAACTCGATCCCCACCTTGCGCAGGTCCTCGGCCAGCAGCTCCGCCGCGCGGACGTCGATGGGCAGGCTGGCGGTGACGAACAGCTGGTAGCGCAGCGGACCGTTCGGGCCCTCGCGGATCCCGTCACCATCCCGGTCGGCGAAACCAGCTTGATCGAGCAGCTGGCGGGCCTCATCCGGCGCGTAGGGCGTGGACAGCGACGGGTTGGCGAACGGGGCGTCCGGGTGCGGGTAACCCTTGACCGCC
>JBGSWT010000715.1:0-2762 GCA_041751815.1 Pseudonocardiaceae bacterium | reverse complement strand
GACCAGGCCGTTCGGGCCGGAGCCGACGACGACCGCGTCGAAGCCGTCCGCGCGGCTCATGCACCGCTCCGATCGCGGTCGCCGGGACGGGTGCGCATATCGAGGCTCAGACCAATGATTGTCGCTCCACGCGCAGTATCTCGCCAGTTCGCCTGCAGGTGGTCGCCAGCAGCGCCGCCGACGTTCTCAGCAGGTTTCTGAATATCTGATTCCGTTACTCTGACAGTTGTGAAGGAAATGTCCGCTTCGGAAGTGGCGCGCCGATTCTCCGCCGTGCTCGATGGCGCCGAGCACGGCGAAACAGTGGTCATCACGCGCGGTGGACAGCGGATCGCACTGATAGTGCCAGCACCGCGCGCGAACGGCAGTGCCGTGGCTGAGGTGCTTGATCGTTGGCGGGATCAGCTGAGGATCGACGACCAGTTCGCAGCGAACGTGACCTCCGCCGGCAACGTGCCGACGGTCGTGGACGGCGATCCGTGGCGCGAGTGATCCTCGATACCGGGGTGTTGGTCGCCGCGGTCCGCGGTCGGCTGGACCTCGCGGCCTTCGCGGAGGACGACGTCGCACTTCCTGCGGTGACATTGGCTGAGTACCTGACCGGTGTCGAGCTTGATGACAATCCCGCCCGTCGCGCCCGCAGGGTGTCCTCGCGGCGCCCACGACCTGATCATCGCGGCCACCGCGCGTGCGACTGACCGGGTCCTGGTCTCAACCGGCGTACACGCTGGATTCGTCAACCTTCCCGAGGTGCAGACCCGGCTGCTGGCTCCCTGACTACGACGAGGTGCCCGGACCGAAGCTGTAACGTGGGTCGCCGTGCCGCTTCGCGCTGGGAGCAGCTCGGTAACCGGGTACCCACCGGAGCCTTGGGAGCTGCAGGGTCAGCTGCACCTGACGGTATGGCGAGTTCCGTCGGCGCACCTGCCCCGGCTCAGCGCAGGGCTGACGCCGGTGCGAGCCGGTGGCACCGCGCTCGTCGGCACCGCGTGGGTAATCTACGAACCGGGCGGCGTGCTGTCGTACCGCGAGCTGCTGGTGGCCGTCCTCGCGCACCAGGGCGGGCGGCCGTTGGTGACCATCACGGACATCTGGGTGGACAGCGTTGCCTCGCTGCACGGTGGGCGCGAGCTGTGGGGTATCCCCAAGCAGCAGGCGTCCTTCCAGGTTGACGGGGCCACCTGCGCAGCGGTGGACGTTGATGGCGAGCTGATCGCCAGCTCCGCCGTCCGGCCGATCGGTGCGCTCCCGGGGCGCTGCCGCAGCCGATACACGGTGGCGCAGCAGCGCGCCGGCGAACTCATGTTCATTCCGGTCCGCTGCACCTCCACGGTGCGCCTGATCCAGATCAGCTGGGAGTTCTCGCCCGATGGCCCGCTGCGGTGGCTGGCCGGCGCCCGCCCGGCTTTCTCCACCTCGCTGCGCGACTTCACGCTGCGCTTCGGGCGGCCGTGAGCCTTACCTTCGACCAGCTCGTGCACCGGGCCCGTTCGCTGGTCATCGAGGGCAAGAGGGCTCTCATCGGCATCACCGGTCCGCCGGGAGCGGGTAAGACCACCCTCGCGGAGCAGCTCGTCAAGACGCTGGCACCCGTACCACCGCCGACGCTGAACCCGCACCAGTGGGTCGCTCATGTCCCGATGGACGGCTTTCACCTCGCCGACGATGAACTCGTCCGGCTGCACCGCCGCGACCGCAAAGGCGCTCCCGACACCTTCGACCCTGCCGGCTATGCGGCCCTGCTGCGCCGCCTGCATGAAGACAGCGACGAGGTCGTCTACGCCCCCGGCTTCCAACGCACCCTCGAACAACCCATCGCGGGCGCGATCCCCGTCCCTGCGTCCGCCCGGCTGATCATCACCGAAGGCAACTACCTGCTCTGCCACCACCACGGTTGGAGCCGGGTCCGGCCCCAGCTCGACGAAGTCTGGTACGTCGACCTCGACCCAGGCGAACGTCTGCGCCGGCTCATCACCCGCCACGTTCGCTTTGGAAAGGAACCCGCCGCGGCGGCCGCCTGGACCGCCAACATCGACGAACGAAACGCCGTCCTCATCAACTCGACCCGATCCCGAGCCGACCTCATCGTTCCCGCCAGCCTGATGCGTTGTCTCGGGTCGCCACCGGAATAGGACCGTATGCAGAAGGGCTGCCGGCCGTCACGCGGTACCGTGTGCCGCCCTTTCGCCACCGCCGTGACCCCTGCCGGGAGCGACGGTGCGCAACGACGGCAGTGGGGAAGCAGGTGCAGCATGGCGAGTCCGGGCTTCGAGGCCACCCCGGAGGCTCTCCGGGGGGCGGCGCGTCAGGCCGCCGCGGCCGGTACCGGTGCGCAAGGGATCGAGCTCGGTGCGGTGGCCACCCTCATCAGCCAGGCGTTGACCGGAACGCGGTCGGCCAGCGCGGCGAGCGAGCTGTCAACGGCATGGGATACCGCAATCTCGGCGTGGAGCGCCGACGTGGCAACCCACGCGCAACGGCTCACCGGCAGCGCCACCACCTATGCGAGCAACGATGTCCACAGCGCGGACAGGTTTCAGTGCGCCGGCCCGACCGTGGCCCGATAAGGGACCCCGAAAAGGACCCCGAAAAGGACCCCGAAAAGGACCCCGAAAAGGACACTGTCGATGGTCAGCATCGGTGACATCAGAGCCTGGCGGACCGACGAGCTCGACCGCGCTTTCAGCGCCCTGGGCGTGCGGCGCGACACGCTGATCGGGCTCGATGACGAACTCGCGGCGGCCAGGACACCGCACGGCTGG
>JBGSWT010000714.1:0-2044 GCA_041751815.1 Pseudonocardiaceae bacterium | reverse complement strand
CGGCCACATCCGCGTAGGCCTGCCCACGCCACAACGCCAACCCCGCCTCGAACTCGGTCAACGCCCGCCGCGGGTCACCCCGGCTCCACGCCTCCCACCCGGCCGTGGTGTGCTCGCCGAACCGATGGACGTCGACGTCGGCACTATGGCTGTCCACCAGATAGCCCGGGGCACGGGTGCGCAACACCGCCGCCGGCGTGCGCGGCAGTCGATCCGGTTCCAGTACTCGCCGCAGATTGGCCACATACGCCTGCAGCGAAGTCATCGCCGCCGGCGGCGGAGACCCGGACCACAACTCCTCCAGCAGCACATCCACGGCCACCGGCCGACCCACCCGACTCAACAACAATGCGAACAGCGCACGTTGCTTACGCGGCCCCAGATCAACCAGGCGACCATCAACCACCGCTTCCACCGGACCCAACGCCCGCAACTCCACCGCGGCTGTGCTCACCGCAACACCGCGCTCCCGGTCCACATGGCGCCCAGGTTCCCAAGCCTTGCGTGCCACCCCGCGTCCGTTGACCAGCCGTGTGACCGGAAGCGCACCCCCTTGCCGTCGACGAGCCGAAACCCGAAAGTGGGACATACCGGATCACGATCCTCGACATCGAATAGCCACACTGGAAGGTTTGAGAGCACGCATGTCACCGCCGTCTCGGCTCCTTTGGGTAGTGGCCCGGTGATGCGAACGTTGGGATCTTGCATCCACTATCTGCTGTATCCTGGCCGCTCGCCGCCTCCTTCGCATCGTGGTTGGCACCCCGGTTGTTCCATCCCTACCTCACCTTGAGGGCGCTAGGTCGAAGAGGGCGTGACGAGTCTTTGTGCTCCATGGACTTTGCGCCAACGTGCCCCGCGACGAACCGCATAAGCAGCACACTGAGAGGGGCGAATGGGAAGCCCTGAGCCCTCAAACGCCGAAGCGTTTCTCGAGCGCGACCGAGAGGTCACAGTCCTTGAGGAGGCGCTTGCGGCCACCCGAGAGAGCGCCGGACGGGTCATCGTCATCGAGGGCGAGGCGGGCATCGGAAAGACCACCCTCCTCGGTGTGGTGCTGGCGTGCGCCCGCCGTCTCGGACTGCGCACGCTGCTGGCCCGCGGCGGGGAGCACGAGCGGGAGTTCGGCTTTGGGATCGTGCGCCAGCTCTTCGAAGATGCGCTTCTGGCTGCATCCGCCGACGAGCGGCTGACGGTGCTCGAGGGCCCCGCCAGCCATGCAGCCCCGCTCTTCGGCCTCGGGGAGGGCCCTCCCGAGGCCGACCCGGCTGCCATGCAGCATGGCCTGTACCGGCTGACCCTCAACCTCGCCCGCCGGGCACCCCTGCTCCTGGTGATTGACGATGTGCACTGGGCTGATCTCGCCTCACTGCGTTGGGTGCTCTATCTGGCGCGGCGGATTGAACGTGCGCCGGTGTGCGTGCTCCTGGCTCGAAGGCCCGGGGAGCTCGACGCTCCCGAGGATATGATGCGTCGCCTGGTGGCCGAGCCCGCGGTGACCAAGCTCGAGCTTGGCCCGCTGAGCCAGGGAGCCTGTGAGCGCCTCGCTGCGGATATCCTGCCCCAGCCGGAGCCCGAGCTGTGCGCGGTCTGCTACCACCAGACCGCTGGCAATCCGTTCTTTTTACGCGAGCTCTGCCACACCCTGGCGGACGAGCGTCTGCCCTCGCGCCAAGACCTGCTCGACTCAGCGCGACGCCTGGGGCCTGAGCGCTTGCGCGACAGTGTGCTCGTGCGTCTGTTCCGGATGCCTGCGGCTGCTCGCGAACTGGTGCGCGCGGTGGCGGTCCTCGAGACCGATGCCGAGCTACGCCATGCAGCGGCGCTCGCGGGGCTCGAGGCTGAGGATGCCTCCTCAGCGGCCGATCAGCTCATCGCCGCTCGGATCCTCGGCCAGGGAACGCCGCTACGCTTTGCCCATCCCATCATGCGTGCCACGGTCTACCGCGAGCTCTCCGCTGCCCATCGAGGGGCACTGCATCGCCGCGCGGCCGAGCTGTTGGCGGCGGACGGCCAGCTCGAGCGCGGTGCCGTCCACCTGCTC
>JBGSWT010000713.1:0-3153 GCA_041751815.1 Pseudonocardiaceae bacterium | reverse complement strand
CGCATGAGATTACAGGAGTCGTATTGGAAGGTCTTGTTACCGTTGGCCACGTCCTGCACCGGCACGTTGATTCCCAGCTTGACATTGAGCCCGGTGATCACGGCGCCCGCGATCGTGTTGTTACCGTTGGAGTGGAGATTGCCGCCCAGGAGAATCAGGCCGTCCCACCGCTTGCTACCGCCAAGCGTCAGATCTCCCGTCACGATGAGAATTCCCTTGCCATCGCCGGGGAGGTCGAGGTTTCCATTCACCTTGGTCACCGGCCAGTTGTTGAACTGGGCGCTGGTGGGCCAGGTCGGATAGGTGTAGTCCGGCGGCAGCGTGGTGCCGGCCGTGATGGCCGCCCAGTCGATGCCCACCTGGTCCTTGGCAGTACCACCGGTTCCCCCAGAGCCAAGGTACACCGGGTTGTTGTTGGGGTTGCCGGTGATGACGCTGTTCGCCCCGGTCCACCCCGCGTCCGGCACCGCCACACCCGGGATGGCCGGCTGGTTGCCGCCTGTCGCTGAACAGTTGTCGTTCCCGCTGAAGGAACCCGAGGTACCCTGCTTGTCGATACCGGACAGACTGGTGAAGGCGCCGTTCAGGTCGAACGGAGCCGGCGTCCAAAGCGCGAGGGTTGCCACGGTGCGCTGGGCTGGAGGCGTGGACGCTCCGTACCGCTTGGCCGTGGTGTTGGTGCCCCGTGAGCTGATCACGTAG
The DNA here is from genome assembly GCA_041751815.1 of Pseudonocardiaceae bacterium. Classification (GTDB taxonomy): domain Bacteria; phylum Actinomycetota; class Actinomycetes; order Mycobacteriales; family Pseudonocardiaceae. Next base: position 2,451 of record JBGSWT010000713.1, on the reverse strand, counting down.
ATGGCCGGCAGCAGTGTCGTGGTCGAGTCGCGCAGCTTCCTCACGTCGACCTGGGCCGTGCCTCCCGGGAGGTCGTTGTAGGTCACCGTGACGCTCGCCGCGGGCATGGTGGGGCCGCTATTGAGGGTCGACAGGTATCGTGACAGGCCGGACTGGGCCACGGCGAATGCCTGGAGCTCTGCCTGGCCATCACTCGTGGTCCGCCGCTCCGACGACAACCGGGCGTAAGTGATGGCCACCGCTACTCCGAGGAGCGCCAGTACCAGGATCGTAAGGGGAAGCGTGGCTCCCCTTTGGTTCAGCCGGGCAGACATAGATGCCTCTCTCATGAGTGTCAGTCGGACCGATTCTCGAAGAAGATCGATGTCGTCACGTTGGCGGACTTGGGGGCGGCGCTCCCGCCCGGAGTCCCCTCACTCTGGCCAGTCAGAACCAGCTCCAGGCCTCGCACGGTCGTGAGGTCGGCCGGTACCGCGGCCTGCGCCGTCGTCGCATTGAGGACGTAGAAATTGACCCTCGCGGCAGCGCTGAAAGGCGCGACCAGCTCCTCCTCGGTTGCGCCGGTCACCCGGGTTCGGAACAGCCCGGTACGCCCCGGCAAAGCGGTGGAGTTCTTGAACTGGTACCGGATCGTCCGGTAGAGGAAGACGATCGATCCCTTCGGCGGCGGCCCAACCAGGTTGCCCGTGGCAACCAGGGTAACCACCTTGCCGGCCGGCGATCCGTTGATCGAAGGCATTGGCGCGAGAATAGGCTGGTCTGGAGCCACCACCGTCGTGCAGGCCGTGGCCAGACCTGCCACAGGAGGCGCGGAGCCAGTGAGACTGGTGTAGTAGGCGTAGGCGCCGGTGGTGGCGTTCCGGACGGCGAATCCCGTGTGCCCCGTAGCGCTGTACATCGCCGAATCGACCGGGAGGAGGCTGACCGTCGCGGTTGCCAGCGCAGCCGAGCACACGATGCCGAAGGCATAGGGTACCCGCACCGTGAAGTCCTGGCCGCCGGCAACCGCGGCCGTGAGACCTCCGGTTGCCTCTACCGCACGAAGATCGGATACCAGGCGGTTGATGCCGCCCCGTGAAACCCCCCGCGCGCTGCGCCAGGCCTCCTGCTGATCCATGAAGCGCGCTTGTGCGAGCGTCATGCGAACCAGTGCGGCTCCAACTATCGCGGCCAGAATCATCGAGAGCATCAGCTCTACGAGGGTGAACCCTCGACGGGTCATGGGGCCGGGCCTCATGGGGTGTTCAAGGGTGGAGTTGCGTTGCCCGAGACCGACCGCTCGAACACAGCCGTTTGGGCCTGCAGCAGGGTTGGCCCGGTGGGCGTGACGGTAACGGTCACCCGCCGCACCTTGGCCGATATGTTCTCTATCAGAGAACAGCGGGTGTGCCGAAACGGCGCGGTGGTCACCGCAACGCAGGTGTTTCCGGCGGTGAGCTGGGCAAAGGGCAGAGCTCCCAGCCTCCCCGCTTCCGAGGTCAATGCGGCGGTCTGGTAGACCAGTCCCGATGCGGCCGTGGCTGAGCGCGAAGCACGGCCCAGCAAGGATCCAAGAGCCACCACTCCCCCCGCCAGGATGGTGATCGAGACCAGCACCTCTATCAGGGTGAAGCCTCGTGTCTGCCGCACGTCATGAATCGTTCTCATGGTATGATCCTCACCTGACCCGAGGTCGTCACCGTGACGGCCCGAGTGCTGGCTCCGGAGGTTATTCGCGCCGTCAGGCTCTTGTCGGATATGCCCGGCGGAAAGATCTCGATCGGGAAGGTGTTGGTCGGGGCTGCGGTAAACGTGAGGGTCAACGTTCCGAGGTCCGAGTCCACCAGCCGGCGCCGCAGACGCACGGTCCCAGCGCGATCGACGATGGTATAGCTCGTCTGGCCGCAGGTGCAGCTCAACCGCATCGGCTGACGGTACCTTGCCGCCAGGGTGAATGCGGATTCCAGATCGGCGGCTAGAATGGCGGTCGCGCGGCTGACCCGGGTGGCCTCCATGGTTCGACGGAACTTCGGGATCATCAGTCCCGCGAGGATAGCGATAACCGTGAAGGCGAGGCCCAGCTCCACCATGGTGAAGCCCAGCCGCCCCTGGACGCGGCGCCGTATAAAAAAGAGTCGCGGATGCATACCCCTCCAATTGAGCAGGAAAAGTGCCATGGGTGGGGAGGGGGATAACTGCATACGGGTGAATGAATTCGTTTTCCCCGGAGCGGTCCGCGCCGGGGCAGAATGCGACGCCGTCGTAATACCAGACGCGCAGGAGGTTGCGCGCCTGGCGGATGCCGGCTCTTACTGATTCGCGGCGAACCATGCCGCGACGTTGAAACCGACCGGATCGATCTCGTAGTATCGGTTCTTGAAGTACCGCCCCGTAGTCGGGAAGTACGGGGGCGGCTTGATCATGTCGCACCGGTCGTAGGTCCACTGGGGATTCCAGCCGTACCCGGCACCG
>JBGSWT010000712.1:0-1631 GCA_041751815.1 Pseudonocardiaceae bacterium | reverse complement strand
GCTACTGAGCAACCCCGAACTTGCCGTCCTGCCAACGCATAGCTACATGTTGCGGCCACTGCGCCGGGAGGCGCTGCGGACGGTGATCGAAAAGCCCGCCTTGCTGGCTGGGATCGACGTGGACGCTCCCTTGGTGGGCCGGCTGGTCGAGGACACCGACAGCGGAGAAGCGTTACCGTTGCTGGCGTTCACCCTGGCCCAGCTCGCCGACGGTGTTAGCCGCGGCGGCCGGCTGTTGGCGGCACGCTATGACCAGCTCGGCAAGGTACAGGGTGCGCTGACCCGCCAGGCGGATGCGGCGCTGGCTGAGGCGGTCGAGGCTAGGGGTCGCAGCCCCGAGGAAGTGATCGCCGGGCTGCTGCGGCTGGTCACCGTCGACGAACAGGGCCACCCCACCCGATGGCGGGTCCATCGAGACGAGCTGCCCATGCCGGTGGTCACTGAGCTGTCCGTGTTCGTCGAGCATCGGCTGCTGACCACCGACACCGACACCGACAACGACAACGACACCGTGGTGATCGGAGTCGCCCATGAGGCATTCTTGTCCTCCTGGTCCCCACTGGCCGAGGCCATTGCTGCGAGCGCGTCGGCCCTGCGGGCTCGGCGCGCGGTCGAGCAGGCCGCCACGGATTGGCACAGGAACGGGCGTCCGCACGAGCGATTGTGGGGCAGTGGCCAACTTGCCGCCGCCGTCGCCGACACCGGTTCCCGGATCTGCGCGGTTAGCACATCATCACCAGGACGACAAGGCTCGTCACGCTGGCTATCCCGCCGGCGCCGGGTGCTGGTGACCGATCGAGTAGACGTCAGCCCACCAGCCCGAGACTTCCTGCATGCCAGCATCCGCTGGGATCGCAATCGCCGTAGGCGAATCACGACCACCTTGTCGGTGCTGCTCATCCTCGCTCTGGTCGCCGCAGGCGTCGCGGTCTATCAACGGCAGGACGCGCAGGAAAAACAACGGCTCGCCACCGCCAGCCAGTTGATCACCCAAGCCGACGCCATCCGGGAGACCGACCCACGCACCGCGCTACTGCTCGGGATCGCAGCTGAGCGCATCCACCCTAGCGGCGCAACCCAGGCAAGCCTGGTCAACACTCTCAGCACCACCCAGTACGAAGGCACTCTCGGCGACCACACCGGCCCCCCGGTGACCTCGGTGGCGCTTTCTCGTGACGGGCGCACGCTGGCCACCGGCGATTCCGATGGCACCGTGATCCTGTGGGATCTCGCCGACCCGGTCCGGCCGCGGCAAGCTCTGGCGGGTCACACCAGCGCGGTGTCTTCGGTGGCGTTCGCTCCTGATGGGCGCACGCTGGCCACCGCCAGCTTCGACCGCACCGTGATCCTGTGGGGACTCACCGACCCGGCCCGACCCCAGCAACTCGGATCACCCCTCACGGGCCACACCGACGCGGTGTCTTCGGTGGCGTTCGCTCCTGATGGGCGCACGCTGGCCACTGCCAGCTTCGACCGCACTGTGATTCTGTGGGGACTCACCGACCCGGCCCGACCCCAGCAACTCGGATCACCCCTCACGGGCCACACCGACGCGGTGTCTTCGGTGGCGTTCGCTCCTGATGGGCGCACGCTGGCCACTGCCAGCTTCGACCGCACTGTGATCCTGTGGG
>JBGSWT010000711.1:0-3242 GCA_041751815.1 Pseudonocardiaceae bacterium | reverse complement strand
CCAGGCTACGTCGCGAGATCGACGCGGCCGGCATCACGGTGCGGACCAGTATCGACCGCTCAAGTTGCAAGATTACGGCAATCGCTAGATAGTTGCGACAATAACCGCCATCTTGGAGGTCAGCGTGGCCGACTACACCCTGCCGGATCTGCCCTACGACTATGGCGCGCTGGAGCCCCACATCGCCGGCGAGATCATGGAGCTGCATCACTCAAAGCACCACGCCACCTACGTCAAGGGCGCCAACACCGCTTTGGAGCAGATGGCTGAGGCGAGCGCCGGGGGCCAGCTGGGAACCGTCAACCTGCTGGCCAAAAACCTGGCGTTCAACCTCGCCGGCCACGTCAACCACTCGGTGTTCTGGCCGAACATGTCCCCCGACGGCGGTGACAAGCCCGACGGCGAGCTTGCCGCGGCGATCGACGACTACTTCGGGTCCTTCGACGGGTTCCGCCGGTACTTCACCGCCAACGCGCTGGGCGTGCAGGGGTCCGGTTGGTCGGTGCTGGCGTGGGACTCGCTGGGCCGGCGGCTGGTGCTGGAGCAGCTCTACGACCATCAGGGCAACCTCGCCTCGGGCACGGTGCCGCTGCTGCTGCTCGACATGTGGGAGCACGCCTTTTACCTGCAATATCGCAACGTCAAAGCGGACTACGTCGAGGCCTGGTGGAACGTCGCGAACTGGGCCGATGCCACCCGCCGGTTCGAGTCCGCCCAGTCGATCGGGTTGCCTTGACCGCTGGCTGACCCCGGAAAGGGGCCACGAGCACCGTGGACAACGCCGATGAGCTGATGCATGCAGTGTTGCCGGCAGCGCTGGAGGTGCTCAGCGCGTGGAGCATCGCTGAGACCGAAGCGGATCCCTCGGTCTTTCGTCAGGCCATGGATCGCACCATCGGTGACGCCGTCGGCGCTGCGGAACCGCTGCGTGGGCTGGCCGAGGTTATCTTCGGGCTGTCCTCGTTGTCCGGCATCCTGCTCGACGAGCTCGCCGGTGTCACCGGCCGGTCCCGTGGCGAGGTGCTGCACGCCGTGCATCTGCGCTACCTCGATCCTCGAGCCGGACCCGCGCGCTGACCCTCGGCCAGCAGCCAGACCGCACCCTGGAGAGTGTCACGCACCTCGATCCCGGCTGCGGTGAGCCGATCGCGCAAGGTGTCGGCGAGCGTCCATGAACCTTGCTCGCGGGCTTGCTCCCGCAGCTCCAGGAGTATGTCGACGAACGGCGCGACGATGTCCCGTGGATCACGCGCACCTACCACGGCGAGCTCGGCCAATCGCGTCACCATCCGGCGCAGCATGGCCCGGGGGCCCTCGACGCCGTCCATCTCCTCGGTGTCGGCCGACCAGTCGACGATCGCCTGTTCCAGCTCAAGGACGGCCGTGACTGCCGCGTTGACGTCACGGGTACGTAGCCCGGTGTCGAAGACGTGTTCCAACCGGTCGGCCTCGGCTCGCAATGATGGTGTCGGGGCAGCGGTCCCGGCGGTAGACGGCTGCGCACTCACCGGATCTTGGGTCGGCCCGCCACCAGCGGCTATCGCCCGAAGCTCATCGATCGCCACGGTGCGGCCCGACGCGAACACCGTGCTCACCGCCTGCCTGCGGACCGTCAGCGCGCCGCGACCCAGAACCGTCACCGTGTCCGCATCGAGGTCGAACAAGCCTGCGGTGTGTTCGTCCACACCGAGCACGATCGTGTCGGTGTCCAACCTCGGCTCCAGCAGCCGCAGCCGTCGCTCGCCGAGGTAGCAGAACCGGGTGTCGTGGGTTCCGCCCTCAGCGTTGTCGTAGTGCGGGATCACCGCCGCGCGCAGGCCGATCCGCGCCAGCAAATCGATGCCCTCGGCCCAGAACGGGGTCGCGCCCACCTTGTAGATCTCGTACACCGGCACGGTGGCAGTCCCCAGCGTTGCCGCCGCCGCGCTGGAGAACGCCACGCACCCGCCGCTGGTGAGCTTGCCGGCCAGGACGTCGCGCAGCCGGCTGTTGTCCCAGACCCCCAACGCGTAGGTCGGGCTCCCCGGCCCGGCGAAGACGTAATCGGCGGCGTCGATCCGGGCCAATGCCCGCTCGCGGGCCAAGACGTCATGCGCGGTACGCCACGATGCGACACCCAGCGGAATCTGGAGATTGCGGAAGTAACCGATCGTGCGCTGGGAGATCTCGTCCGCGTTCTCCTGGAAACCGTAGGGGCTGTCGAGCACAACGGCATCGACGGGCGGAGCGCCGAGGCGCTCGACGAGCAGGCGATGCACCCTCGCCATCGTCGGGGCGGTCTCGCCGGACCCCATGATGGCAAGCAGCCGTGGGCGGGGCGTCACGAGACGAGATCACCCCTTTGCTCACGTACAGGCTCAGGAGCCGACGAGCTGACCTGCCACATCGGGGGTGTGGGCAACCACAGCGTGCCATAGCTGCGGTTGCATATCGACTGCAACCGCTACCGCCGGGCAAGTGCGTGCTACCAGTGACAGGTGCCGCAGGGCATGGGCTAGGACATGCTCAATCGTGACCACCGCGGGCGCCGGTGCTGCGGCGTCCGCGGAGCAGACGATGCGAGCGTCAGACGGGACAGCATGCACCGTGCCTTCGGCAGGGTTCGGATCAGGCAGGACCGCGTAGGTGAGGATCAGCCCGTTCGGCCCATGTCGCCACGATGTCGAGTGCACGACTGTCGCGGTGGGCACGTCCGTGCCGAGGCCCGCGAGTTCACGGGCACGTGCGTCGGGTCGACAGTCCGCTGGGAGGTCGCCGCAGGCCACCCGCCAGCGCAGCTGAGTGCCATCCCAGACCGACAGCAGGATGACCTCGATCTGAACCTCGTGCACGCGGATCCCTTCGGCCGCCATTTGCTTGCAACTGCGATGCTAGCGCAATTACAAAGAGTGATCCGAATCAATTCCGCCACCCTATTCAGCGACCCCCGCAAGGCCCGCCGAGTGCGTTGCAACATCGAACGCGACATGGATGCTTGTCGCTGTTTCAGGCCATTCCCGCAGAACTACAAGCATCCATGTGACGCTGGAGTGGGTTACGCGTGGCGGTGCTGTAGCGCTCGAGGCGGTGAGATGAGGCGGATGCAGTTCGTCGTGATGGGTGTGTCCGGTTCGGGCAAGAGCACCGTGGCAGCCCTGCTCGCCAGCCGGACCGGCTGCGCGCTGGCTGAGGGCGACGACTTCCACCCCGCGTCGAGCACCGCCAGGATGGCCGCCGGGCATCCGCTCGATGACCCGCTGCGC
>JBGSWT010000710.1:0-2233 GCA_041751815.1 Pseudonocardiaceae bacterium | reverse complement strand
CCGGCGTCCTCCAGCGGCTGGGGCAGGTCCCAGTGGTACAGCGTGACCATCGGGGTGATGCCACGCGCCAGCAGGCCGTCGACCAGCCGGTCGTAGAAGTCCAGCCCCGCGGCGTTCACCGCCCCGGACCCTGTCGGCTGGACCCGCGGCCATGCCACCGAGAAGCGGTACATCCCCCCGCCCAGCCAGGCCAGCAGGTCCAGGTCGGACTCCCAGCGCCCGTAGTGGTCGCAGGCGACGTCGCCGGTGGTCCCGTCCAGGATCCGTCCGGGGCGGTGGCTGAAGGTGTCCCAGATCGACACCCCGCGCCCGTCGGTGCCCGCCGCGCCCTCGATCTGGTAGCTGGAGGTGCTCGTGCCCCAGAAGAAGCCCGGTCCGAAGTCCGCGGTCATCCCTTCACCGCCCCTTCCATCAGCCCGCCGACGATCTGCCGGCTGGCGAGCAGGAACATCACGATGACCGGGAGCGTGCCCAGCACGGTGCCGGCCATCACGATGCCGTAGTCCTGGTAGTAGCCCTGGTTGAGCTGCTGCAGTGCGATCTGCACGGTGTGCCGCTCCGGGTCGCTGAGCACCACCAGCGGCCAGAAGAACTCGTTCCACGCCTGCATGAAGGTCAGCGTGCCCAGCACGGTCGCCGCGGGCCGGACCAGCGGCACGACCACCCGCCAGAAGCTGCCGAAGGTCGTGGCGCCATCGACCTGCGCGGCGTCGAGCAGCTCGTCGGGCACCGCCTCGGTGATGTACTGGCGCATCCAGAACACGCCGAACGCGGTGACCATGAACGGCACCACCACAGCCTTGAGCTCGTTGGCCCAGCCGAGGCCCGCCATGATCATGTACAGCGGGATGATCCCGAGCTGCACCGGCACCAGCATGGTGGCGACCACGCCGACGAACAGTGCGCCGCGCGCGCGGAAGCGCAGCTTGTCGAACGCGAAGCCCGCGAGCGTGCAGAAGAACAGCACCGACGCGGTGATCGACGCGGCCACCACGAACGAGTTCACTAGGGCGCGCCCGAACGGCACGAGCTCGAACACCCCGCGCGCGTTGCGCAGGAAGTTCGGGCCGGGCAGGAGCCGTGGCGGCAGCTGGTTCATGGCAGAGGTGTCGTTCGAGGCGACGACGAACATCCAGTAGAACGGCAGGACAGAGGCGCCGAGGACCACCGTCAGCAGCACGTAGGTCAGCGGTCCCGGCCCGCGGGAGCGTGATCGGGCGACGGCGGGGATGGGTGTCACAGGGCGTCCCCCCCGCCCGAGCGGATGCGCCGCGACCAGGCGTAGTTGGCGATCACGAGCACCGTGGTGAGCAGCACCAGCACCCAGGTGATGGCGGACGCGTAGCCGAAGTCGAAGCGGCGGAAACCCGTCTCGTAGACGAACAGCAGCAGGGTGGAGAACTGCCGGTCCGAGCCGCCGGTGACGCTGACGCCCTCGCTGAACACCAGCGCCTCGGTGAAGATCTGCAGCCCGCCGATGGTCGAGACGATCACGGTGAAGGTGATCACCGGGCGCAGCATCGGCACGGTCACGTGCAGGAACTGCTGCCAGCGGCCGGCGCCGTCGATCTCGGCGGCCTCGTACAGGTCGCGCGGGATGCTCTGCAGCCCGGCCAGGTAGATGATCGCGTTGTAACCGGTCCAGCGGAACATGATCATCGCCGAGATCGCGATGTGCGAGGTCAGCACCCCGGCCTGCCAGTGGATCGGTTCGAGGCCCAGGGCGTTGAGGCCCGTGGTGATCAGCCCGTAGCGCAGGCCGAAGATCGACTCGAAGATGATCGCCACGGCCACCATCGAGGTGACGTAGGGCAGCAGCAGCGCGAGGCGGAAGACCCGGCGCCCGCGCAGCCGCACGTCGTTGAGCACGTGGGCCAGCCCGAGCGCGGCGAGCAGCTGCGGGACCGTCGACAGGACCCAGATGCTGAGGGTGTTGCGCAGCGCGGTCCAGAAGCGCGGGTCCGCCACGAGGTCGACGTAGTTGCCCATGCCGATCCAGGTGCGGTCGCCGAGGATGTCCCAGTCGTGCAGCGAGACGAAGCCCGTGTAGAGGATCGGGAACAGCCCGAAGACGGCGAACAGCGCGAAGAACGGCGCGATGTAGAGGTAGGGCGACACCCGGCGCTCCACGTGGGTCACCCAGCGGCTCAGTGCCGCCGGCCGCCCCCCGGCGCCGGCACGGCGCGATGGCACCGTGCCGGCCTGCGAACCCTGCAATGGCGTGGCCATGGGC
>JBGSWT010000709.1:0-2439 GCA_041751815.1 Pseudonocardiaceae bacterium | reverse complement strand
GCGCCGCCGAGACCTTCGGGTCGGGTCAGCATCACCAACGCGCCCACCACCACGGCGACGACGGCCAACACAGCCAGCGAAATCTTCGTGTTCGAGGTCATGTACGGATCATCCTTTCCACAGGTCCGCGACAGGGATGGCCCAGCAGCAGGTCGCCGCCGCTGCGTACCGTTGCTGATGTCGTGCCCTCACGGAATGGGCGAGGCGTCGTAGCCGAGCTGTCCGATCGCGTTGATCACATCCTCGGGGCGGCTCTGGGTGAGGTCGAGTTCCACGGTGCTGAGCCCCGCCTTCACTCTGGTCTGGGTGCCGCGGACGCCGGGAAGGTCGGCCAGCGAGTCGTCGATGAGCAGCGCACAGCTACCGCAGTGCATGCCCTCGACCCGGAAGGTGTGCGTGGTGATGGACACAGCCGGTGCTCCTTGCTCAGACAATGGTGATGGTGCCGGTGTACATGCCCATTCCGCAGGCGTAATCGAGGCGCCCGGGTTGCAGCACACCGAGGTCGATGCGGGTATCGCCGGTACGGGGCAGGACGCGCTGTTCGTCGCGGGAGGCGATGACGAAGGACCGGACGCAGCCCTGCGCGTCGTCGGAGTGGATGACCAGGGTGGTGGGCATCCCGGCGCGGACTTGGACGTTGTCCGGGCTGTAGGAGCCGGTAGTAGCGGTGATCACCACGACCTGCTGACCGTCCTGTGTGGCCACGGTGGAGGTATCTGGGGGTGCTTTGACCAGCCCGACCGTTTGCGGGATCCGGCTTGCCGCCACCGGCGATCCGGCCAGTTCGAGGCCGCCGTTGAGGGTGTAGAGCCCGAGCGCGACCACCACCAACCCAGTGAGGACCGCCAACCGGCCCCGCCACGCGGTGGCGGCCTTGCGGGCGGCATATCCCAGCAGGGCGAACAGCGGGGTGGTGCCCAGCACGAACACCGCCATTGTGGCGGCACCGGCCAACGCTGATCCGGTGGTCAGCGCGAGGGCCTCCACCGACAGCGTCACCCCACACGGGATCAGTACCGTCGCCAACCCGAGCAGCGCCGGAGCCAGCGCCGTCCGCGAGCGAGCCCGGTTTCGCACCATCCTCATCCACGACGCCGGGGGCTCGATGACAATGCCGCGAAAACCCGGCACACCCAACTGAGCCAGACCCAGCACGATGATCAGCAGGCCGGCGCCGATCTGCAACCAGGTGCGCATGCCGACCGAGAGCTGCACCGCACCACCAAGCGCGCCCAGCAATGCCCCGAGCAGGGTGTGCGAGACGAGCTTGCCGGCCAGGAAGCCGCCTACCGGGGCCAGGTCATCGCCGAGCTGAGCACGCCAGTGGGGTCGCTGCACGGTCTGGACGCCACGGGTCGGTGGAGCAGCGGATTGGGCGGTCGCGGCACGTTGCCGGGTAATAAGCCCGGTCAGCAAGCCGCCCTGCACGGCGGCACACGACACACCACCGGCAAACAGTCCGGTCACCAAGACAGCGGCGAGATTCACGAAAAGCCTCCTGCGGAATGTTAAGGAAAGTACGAGGGACCCCAGCCCGAAGCTGGAACGCACGGCGCGGCCCACCGACACGCGGTGGCGCGGGCAGAGTCCTCCTACGTCCGCAGCAGACAGAGTTCCGCGAGGCTCGGTGCCCGCGACTGAACAATGCGGATCACCGTCGCGGGCCCGGACATCAACACCGCAACGAAGACCCGTAGCCAGCCAGGCCGAAGCCCCACGATGATGGCCATGACAGCGACGATGAACGCCAGGCACGCCGCCAGCACGCCGCCCTGACCAGGCGCGCCGGGTGAACCGTCTCCAGCGAAGGCCAAGACTCCGGCGGCGCCAGGCACCACGCACACTGCAGTGGCCCGGTGCGTGGGCTCGGCCGCAGTGACGTGATCCGAGGAGTGGCGCTCAACCTTCACCGTCGCCGCCGGAGCAGTGCGGTCCTGGGCAGTGCGGTCCTGGGCAGTGCCGACCGCCATGCCCGAGCTCGCGGCATGTTCGGTGGCCATAGTGGCAATCATGCCGTCGGTGCACTGCCCGCCGTGCGCGAGAACCAGGCCAGCCAGCACTCCCACTACAGCAGCAAGCCGCGCGAGATATCCTCGCGCGGCTTGCAGATGGCGAGTCGTCCCCCTCACACCGGTCACGTTACGGGGTGACGTGACAACTCTGCGGCCCGGCCCATCCCCGGTCACTCCATGTAGCGACCGCTCTCACTCGGTCGTGCAGGACGCCTCGTCATCGGCGTATATCGGGTCAGGTGCCCTGCGGCGTCGCCGCCAACTGATGATTATCGGGTGGTAGTCAGTTTCCGTGCACGGCGCCGTCGAAGTGCTCGGCGATCAGCGTCGCGCACCACTCGCCCTCGCTCAGCGGCAGCAGGTGCGCGGCGTCCGGATGGGTCACGTGCCGCACCGACGGCGAAGCCGCAGCGAACACCGCGGC
>JBGSWT010000708.1:0-4213 GCA_041751815.1 Pseudonocardiaceae bacterium | reverse complement strand
CGCTCGCGACCGCCGGTATGCTGCTGGCCCTCGCGCCGCTGCACGGGGGCCCGCTCGCCCTGTCCGTTCCGCTGGGTGCGCTCGTGTTCGGACTCGGCGCCGTCGTCTTCCGTGCCGTCACCCTCGACGACGTCCGGATCCTGATCGACCGCCGCCAACAGGACTGGCTATGACCGGCGACAGCCGTTGACCGGCGCCGCGTAGCCGACCCTCCGGATGCGTGCTGGTCGAGCAGTCCGGAGTGTCGTACCCCGGCGCTAAGCTCCCGGCATGCTTGATCACATCGGTATCCAGGTCGCTGACGTCGAGGCGGCGCTCGCCTTCTACCTGCGTGTCTTCGCGCCGATCGGCATGCGCGAGGTGATGCGCTTCCCGCACGACGGTGCTGTCGTCGTCGGTCTGTCCGGCCCGGACGGCATTCCCGACTTCTGGCTCGCTCCAGCTACCGGTCCCGAGAGCCGGGAACTGCACCTGGCCTTCCACGCGCCCGACCGCCACGCCGTGGACGCGGTCCACGCCGCCGCCGTGACTGCGGGCGCGGAGGTGCTGCATGCCCCTCGGGAGTGGCCCGAGTACCACCCGGGCTACTACGGCGTGTTCCTCCGCGACCTCGACGGCCACAACGTGGAGGCCGTTCACCACGGGCACTGAGATCGTCCGAGATTGACTGATCGGCGATGAGTCGGCCACAGCCGACCCACTGCTCGGGTGATCCACGAGCGCAGCCGCCAGTGCTCCGAGCGGTGAGCACGCGCTGCGGGTTCCCACCTCCACGTGGGGCTGTCTCGAGCCGTTCGTGTCGTCGCGCCAGATCGCGGTGCTCAACAGCGGTAGACGACTGGCAGGTAGTCGTCGCCAGGCGGTTTACCAGCTGATTGATCCCCCGATTGGCGTGGAATGCGCTAAATGTGATCAACCATTTGGCGTCGGTCGAGGCGTGCGTCGATGCCGGGGAACGTGTATCCGGCGAGCTGGTCAGACCACGTAGGGGGCAGATCTGCGCTGTGCACCACCGGCCGCCGTCGATCCTGTGCTGGCAGCGTGGTGCCGGGAGGCGGCACCGGCGGCAAGGTCGGGGGTCACCGCCGCCGGTGCCGCCAGCTCAGATGCCGCCGTCTTGCGGGGTGGCGGCCTTGCTGGGTGGGGGTTGTGGTCGAGAGACTGCCGGTGGGGTGAACGGGAGGTGGCATCGGCAGGTGTCAGCCACACGTCGACCTCGCAGTGCTCCGGTCAGTAGCCGCTCACCCAGCAGTCGCACCCGGCTTTGCCGCTTACCCGGGGTTCGAGGGTGGAGCATCGGTTGGCAGTCCCACCAGGCGACGCCTGCGGCCGTTCGGCGATTGTGCCGTGGACGTGCGTGTCGTGGCGTCGGTGGGATCTTCCCGTCGTCTGGGAAGTACCACAGGTCGTTTCTGGCCACGATCGAGTCTCCTTGTGTCTACGTGCTGCCCTCGTCCGGTTGAGGTCGGTTGGTGGGTGCTCAGTGTGTGGACCTGGGCGTGTGCTTCCGTCGCGAGTTTGAGGAGCATGATGGTGCGCACCAGCGGATGGGCCGAGAAGTGATCAATACTCGGCACGATCACGTGGCGTGCTTCCGAGCGTTTGAGCTCCTCGATCAGCTCGGCGAAGGCGCTCCGACCGCTCCCGCTACGCGAGATGCCTTCGTGAAATGTCGTGGCGTAGCAGTAACCCGCGGTTTCCGCGCAGTACTTGAGGACGAGCTCCAGCTGCCGGGTGTCGTTATCCGGTGCCTCTGGATCCAGCTGCATAAAGCCGTAGATCAGCGGTTCCACCCCGCCTCCTTCCTCTTTGCGTTGGAGCGGCCAGACCGGTGGCGGGCGTCGAAGTTCAGCACCACCGGGCCGGCTACTACCCAGCGCTTACGCGTGAACCGGCTGGGCTCCGTAAGTGAAGCACAACGGCGTTCCGTCGTGCAAGCATTCATCTGATACGGTCGAATGGCTTAACTACGGATAGGGACAACGCTTCGAAGCGTGCGCTCGGATGCTTGCATGTCGGGTGTAGGGTGTCCCTCACAACGAGGAGAGGTGAATGAGCTATGACGGAGGGCACTGCTGGCTCGACCGTGCCCAGACGGCAGCTCGGGCGCTACCTGCGCGATCTTCGTAACAAGCCGCGCCTGACGGTCAGGGCCGCAGCCACGGCGCTGGAGTGGTCCGAGGCGAAGATCTGGCGCATCGAGAGCGGCCAGACGTCCATGCGCAGCCTCGACGTGGAGACCATGTGCCGCATCTACGGTGCGCCGGCCGACATGACCGAGGCGCTCATGGCCCTCGCCAAGGAGACCAAGGCGCGCGGCTGGTGGCTGAGCTACAGCGACGTGATGCCCGAGGGCTTCGACGTGTACATCGGCCTGGAGGAGGCCGCCGCACGGCTTCAGTCGTACCAGTCTGAGCTGGTACCAGGACTGCTGCAGACCGAGCATTACGCCCGCACCGTGATTCACGCGGACGAACCCGACCTGGCTGAAGCGGAGATTGAGCGCCGCGTGCAGGTCCGCATCCAACGCCAGGCGCTGCTCGGGCGGGTGACGAGCCCGCCCGAGGTGAACGTCGTGCTCAACGAGGCCATCCTGCGACGGCCAATCGGCGGCGAGAAACTCATGGCGTCTCAGCTCGTTCACCTGATGGAGATGGCTGAGCTCGAAACCGTCACCATCAGGGTCATGCCGTTCGATGCCGGGATGCACAGTGGTATCATGTCCAACCCATTTGTCATGCTGGACTTCCCGACGAACGGCAACGGCACGCTCACGGAACCGCCTGTCGTCTACGTGGAGGGCTTCACTGGAGCGTTGTACCTGGATAAGACGCACGAGATCGAGCGCTACAGCGGAGCATTTACAAATATCTGGGGCGCATCCCTTGATGAGGTCGCCTCCAAGAGTCTCATCGCCGACACGGTAAAGGAGTTGGACAAGTGAACAGAGACGAGCTGCGGTGCGCCAAGTGGTTCACGAGCAGTCTGAGCAACGCACAACGAGAATGTGTTGAGGTTGCCTTCCTCGACGGCGGTAGGGTCGCCCTGCGTGACACGAAGGACAAGGGTGCCGGCCCCGTGCACATCTTCACACCGGGCGAGTGGTCGGCGTTCGTCGAGGGCGTCAAGCTAGGAGAGTTCGACCACAGCTAAGCGCCCGGCAGGTAGTCGGGCCGTGCTCGAGGCGCTCCCAGAGCGTACGGCCGTCATCTCGGGCGGGCGGGCGTCCGCGAGTGACAGTCAGGGACCGCGTTAGCTCGTTACGCTCGCCGATTGTGGTCCTCGCAGACCCCCGGCCCCTGCGAGGACCACAATCGGTGAGCGACGAGCACCTCCGACCATCGGCACTGTCCGACGTCGCGAAGAAACGCTCGGTTCGCCCTCGCCGCTGTCGTGCCGCCGCACGGCCACTGGTGATCGTTGAGAGATCCGACCTCCGCGCGCTGGCCAGGGTGTTTCCCTGAGCTCGTGGCGACGACGTCCGACCACGTCACCGACGCGACACACTGACGATCACCAACCCGGCCGGTCAGCACTCACTCCCCGGCATTCCGACCCGGTGACGTTATCAATCTTGAAGCGATCGTGGGCGCGAGCCGGGATGCTCGGCCGTCGTCTGTGGGAGTGGTAGGGATCTGTCGGCTGCGGGTGGGAGCGCGGTAGCAGCTGGGGTCGGGTGGAGCGGTGTCGGCTCGACTCGCTTGGTGGAGGTGTTCTGCCGCGGGCGGGTGAGGTGGGATGCTGCTCGGTGTGATCGGCGCTGTGTCCCTCGACGGCCGTGTTGACTTCTTTGTGTCCTATACCCAGTCTGATCGGGGTTGGGCGGAGTGGATCGGGTGGGTCCTGGAGGAGGCCGGGTTCACCGTGGTCATGCAGGCCTGGGACTTCGGTCCGGGGTCGCATTTCGCCGCGGAGATGCACAAGGCGACCCGGCGTGCGGCGCGGACGGTGGCGGTGGTGTCGCGGGCGTACCAGTCGTCGGTGTTCGCTGCGGAGGAGTGGCAGGCCGGGTGGGTGGCCGATCCCGGAGGGCGGCAGCGGAGGTTGCTGGGGTTTCGGGTGGAGGACTGCCTGCGGGAGGGGCTGCTGGGACAGCTGGTCACGGTGGACCTGTTCGGCATCGACCGTGACGTGGCCCGGGACAGGGTGTTGGCCGCGGCGCGTGGTGGGCGGCTCAAGCCGGAAGGGGAGCCGCCTTTTCCGATGCCTCACA
>JBGSWT010000707.1:0-3060 GCA_041751815.1 Pseudonocardiaceae bacterium | reverse complement strand
GTCGCCGCCACCCGTCGCTCCCGATTCGGCTGTGCCACGCGTCCTCCCGCCACAGAGTGAATTCCTTGCTGGGTGAATTCCCTACGGGTCCACCTCGGTCGGACCGCAGTATGGGGCAGCACCCCGACAATGTCGGTCTAGGCTGGCCGTAGGGAGGGCACCCCGAGGGAGCTGAATCCATGAGCGGCACCGTGCCGGTGAGGCTGTGACTAACCGGCGTCCCCGGCCGAGCCCGCGGGCACCGACGCACCGAACGCGGAACCGGAGGTCGCGATGGATGCCACGCAGCGCTCGCGGCCGGCACCTCACGTCGCGCTGTTCCTCATCGCCTCATCGGCGCTACGTCAGCAAGCGTGCACGAGAGCACGACACACGGTGCATAGGAGCCTGACACGCGCGGAACTGCTCGCTCATCACCAACGCGACTCGGTGGAACTTGAGCGATTTCCCCCATTTTCGCCGTCATTTACCGGACGGACGGTAGTGCCCTGCCCGCCGGAGCCGTAGCGGCTTTCCGCGATCCCCTCCGACATCTGCTCCTGCAAGCGTCGGTCCTTCATTCTCAACAGGATCGCTATCGTCAAACCGTGCACAACAGCGAGCACCAGCAGGAACACACCGAGCTGGACCACAAGGTCGCGAACAGGAAGGCCGGTATTCACCTCGATCAGCGAGATCAGCGCCAGCAAGCCCAGCATGACCAGGTAGAACAGCGCTGAGACCATTTTGATCATGGAGCGACCTGCTCCACTCTCATTCGCCTTCTGCTGAAGATATCCCCGTCCACTTCGAGCGATGAGTTGCCCGTCGATCAGGATGAGCGCCACGCCAACAACGAGAAACGCCACGTAGCCGTTGGCATCCATGCGAGCCCCCTTCGACGAGAGTCTCCATCTTGCCCAAAGAGTAGTACCCGCTACGGCAGGCATCAAACCCTGCGACATCGGGATATGATCAAGTCGGTGGGTGCGCTCGACCAACCGTAGGGAGCCCCTCGGCGGGGTGCGGGTCGAACGCGAGATCGTCCACGACACCCCTGGCTCGCGCCCTGATCGACGCCGGTGAACCCGACCGCGCCGCCCACCTGCTCCACGACCGCATCAACACCCGCCACCACCACAACTACGAACACCACCTCCTCACCCCCAGGCCAGACCACGACCATCTCGACCGCTCCGGGACCGCGCGTCAGCACGGCGCCCCCACACCCCCTCGGGGCCACGCACACCAGCCGACCTTGCGCACGGTCCCCGAAATCACCGCACCTCAGCAGCTCTAATCCCGACCAGTTCGGCCCTACGAAGCTTCTAGCAATTCCGCGTCGGCGTGGACCCCTGCACTCAGAAGGGCGGGGGTTCGTTCGGGTCGGGGAGTTGAGGTGTGGGTTCGGCGATTGGGAGTGGCTGATGGGTCCAGATGTGCCCACTGGGGCTGGTCCAGGTGAGGGTGCCGTGTTCATCTTGGTGGACTGACCAGCCTGGAGTGTGCTTCGTGCGGTGATGCCGCTTGCAGTAGGGGTCGATGTTGTGCTCGTTGGTGGGCCCGGTGCCATCAGCGGAGTGGTGAGGTTCGCGGTGGTCCAGGTCGCCGCGGTGGGCGGGGGCCAGACACGACGGGAAGCCGCAGATGGGGGTGCGGGTGATGACCAGGTCACGCAACGCCGCCGGTGGCCGGTAGACGGTGGTGCCATAGTCGGTGGGTGCCCCGGTGACGGGATCGGTAAGGATCCGCCGCCAGGTGCCCTGGGCGGCCAGTTCGCGGGCCTGCTCAGCCGCGATGGGCCCATAACCGGCCAGCTCACCAGGCTGCTCATCCAGCCCGAACAGCGCGCTGAAGGGCACCGTGACGCGTACTTCTACCCGGACTCGGGACCGGCGGCGCCGAGCGCGGCGGCGGTCGGTCCGGGACATCGTGGCTTCGGCGGTGCGGGTTCCGGTGCTGAGGTAACCCGCAGAATCGCAGACCAGGTCGACCAACGCATCAGCGCGGCGCGCGTCCAGAGTCCGCTCATCGCCAGGTCCGCCGGTGGACCGGGCGTACTCGTCGAGTACCCCATAGACCCCGACTGCTTCCCCAGCGGGTAGGCACGCGGAGATCATCGCCATGCCGTCGGGCAGTTCCCAGAATGACACTCCTCGCCCCCGACGGGCGGCCTGGTGGCGGCGGCGCACCGCGGCCGGATCGGTTCTGGCCACTGCCCGGCGCACCGCCCGTCGTAGCTGACCGGGGGTCTGGGTCACTCCCCGTTCCAACACCCGCGCTTCTACCGCGCCAGCGTCGTCAGTGGACAGTTGCTCAGTCTGCTCGGCGATGATCCGCGCTTTCGATAGCGTGATCCGCCCAACGGCCAGCGCGGCCACCGTGGCCGGGTACCGCGCAGTAAGGGTCAGCGCATCATCCAGCCGCGAGGTCGCGGTGGCTGGCGCGATGCGGAGCATCAAGGAGATCTCCGCGGCAGCCGACTCCAGCCCATCGATATGGGCCACCTCCGGGGCCACCGATTCTCCCGCGGCCCGCACCGCGGCGCGCTCAGCAGCGTGCCGGGCCGCGTCCTGCTCGGCGCCGTGAGCGAAACACGTCATCTCCCGCAGCTGAGAGGCCTGCGCCCACGCTATGACCCGTTCCCAGGCACCGATCCGTTCCAGGCGCTCCCACTGCGGACCTTCACCACACTGGCGTTCCAGGGTGTCAGCGAGCATGCCGTCGGGCAGGTATGCCGACCACTGCGGGCCCGGCCCCGGATCAAAATCGGGCCAGTCGAAGTCGGGCCAGTCCACCTCAGGTGGCGTAGACATCTTGACAGTATCGAACATATGTTCGACACTACTGCATTATGGTGACACGAGCAACGGGCAGCGCCGCTAGCGCGGTGCGGGGGTCAGACGGCGGGCGATTGCGGCGGCGGCAAGGACTTGATCAGTCGCGATCCGCAGCAGGCCGGGATCGGGGCGGTCGGCGAAGGTGTCCCCACTGCAGCCCGCCCACAGCGCCACGTGCTGGGGACGCTGCGGTGGTGGACCCCAGTGCTGCGATGACACCGGGCCGAAGAGCACCACCGAC
>JBGSWT010000706.1:0-1996 GCA_041751815.1 Pseudonocardiaceae bacterium | reverse complement strand
ATCGTGCGGCTTCGCTGCGGGGTCCTCGCCCACGGTCGCCGCCGGCGAGACCTGCGTCATCGACGGCGACGTCACGCTGGGCAACCTGACGGTCAACGGCACGGTCTTCGTGGCCGACCAGGACCTCACCATCACCGCGGACAACATCATGGTGATGGGCACCTTCGTGGTGGGCACCCGCGCCGCACCGATCACCCAGCAGGTAGAGATCGTGCTGACCGGCACGGACCGCGCGGCCGACGTCATGGGGATGGGCACCAAGTCCATCTCGAGCATGGCGGGCGGCACGGTCAGCATGGTCGGGTCCTACGGCCAGCAGGGCTGGGGCCTGCTCGGCGCCACCGCGCCTGCCGGGTCCACCACTGTGACCACGGCGCCCGGGTTCAAGGTGAGCCCGGGCGACACCGTGGCACTGGCACCCAGCAGCTACGACCCCAACCAGGTGGACACCATCGAGGTGACCGCTGTCGACGGCCAGACGCTGACGCTGGCCGAGCCCACGCAGTTCGAGCATCAGTGCGGCCCGGCGGAGACCTTCGGCGACCAGACCTTCGCGCCGTGCGCCGAGATCGCCAACATGTCCCGCAACATCGTGGTGCGGCCGGCGGACGGCACCTTCGGCGACGGTTTCGGTACCCACATGATGTTCATGGGGACCACCGACATCGACGGCGTCCAGACGCAGAACTGCGGACAGAGCGACACGCTGCGCCGTTACTGCTTCCACACGCACAACCTGCAGGACAACTACCAGGCCTCGATCCGCAACAGCGTCTGCGACCAGGCGTTCAACCGGTGCATGGCCATTCACCGCACCGACAACGCCGTGTTCGAGGGCAACGTCTCGGACAACAACATCGGGCACACCATCAAGCTCGAGGACGGCTCGGAGCGCGACAACGTCATCAGCAACAACCTCACCATGCGTACCCAGCGGGGCACCTTGAGCGAGGAGGAGCGCAGCGAGGGCGACCCACGGACCGCGTCCATGTGGGTCACCAACGTGGAGAACGAGATCACCGGCAACCACCTCGCCGGTGGCGCCACGATGGGAATGTGGATCGACCTGCGTGAGCAGGGCCCGATCGCGGTGCAGCCCGACGGGCAGCCCACCATCTCCGCGAATGACGACGTCGACCGGTGGAACAGCACCCCCCAGGCAATCTCCGGCAACGTGACCCACTCCTACAGCCGGGTGCAGGGTTTCAACGGCTGCTGCGGCACGGGTATCGGGATCGAGCGCAGCTTCGAGGCGTCCGAGGACCACCGGGCCGTCATCCTCTCCGACAACGTCACCTACCGGAACGCCGTCGGGATCTGGGGTCAGGGCTACGCCTCGGTGATCGGAACCATCGCCGCCGACAACGCCATCGGCCGCCACATCAACCAGGGATACTTCCAGGACACCCTGATGGTCGGTCGCAGCGCCGGCAACACCGATGAGATGGTCACCTTCGCTGACAGCGTCATCGGCAACTTCAACTACGACGGGGCGACGATCTCGTCCGGTGACACCTGCGCCAACTACGGTGAAGCGGCGACCGGTTACCCGGGCGGCTGCGAGGGCATGTTCGCGGCACACCTGCCGAACATCACCTTCGAGACCGGTATCGAGTCCACCGAGGGCGTCACGTTGATCAACGCCCAGCCGGTCTTCCTCGGCGAGGGCAACTCGGTCGGCGAGGGCGCACCCGGCGACACCAACCGCAACAACCGTTACACCCATCCGACGATCGTCACGGACTCCCCGGACGGGTCGCTCACCGGTCACGACGGACCCTCGTACGTCACCTACGCCATCGAGAACGGCGGCTCGCGGCCCGGCTGCGTGCTGATGCCGGAATGGCGGGCGCTCTCCTGCGAGGGCTCGGCCCGGCCCACCACCTTCGGGCCGTTCAGTGACAACGCCGCCCAGGGCACTTACGCACCGCCGATCCAGCCCAGCGACTTCCGCCTGGGCGAGGGGGACATCCCCCAGCCGCGGACGGCGCCTGTC
>JBGSWT010000705.1:0-2876 GCA_041751815.1 Pseudonocardiaceae bacterium | reverse complement strand
GCCAGCAGGCCAACCAACCGCTCTACCGCGGTTCATACACCGGACCGGTCCGCCGGTCACGGTCTCACCCCCCGACCGGAGCCCCCAGGACCAACCCGACCACGGCACGGCTCGTCGGGCTGGGGCGAAGCCCCGTTAGGTCTAGCGGCCCGGGGTGCTAGCTCGTCCTTGGGGCGCGTAGGGGTTCGAGGGTGACATACTGGTTGACAACCGCCCCGGACGCCGGGCGTTCTCGGTGGACGTCTACGGACGATAGGCAGGAGATCCGAGCGTCGAACTGCGCCGTTGGAGACGAACCTGAGTTCCCTTGACACGGAAGAGGTCACTGGTTCAATCCCAGTATCGCCCACCACCCCGCAAGGCCTCGGTCAGCACAACAGGGCACCGTGAGCCTCTCCGGGGAGGTTCGTCGCGGCCCCACGCTCCGGCTGCTTCGTGCCTATCCCTTGCTCCGTATAGTTCTGCTACGTGGCGCAGAACAGAAGTACTCCACCGAAGAGCTCTCGTCCCGACCCGCCAGAGGTTCCGGACCGACGGCAACCAGCACCGGCCGTTGTCGAGTCCGGTGCGGTGTGGGACTGCGTGGAGGCCGACGCAGGCGTCAGCGTTCCGGAGCACGTTGCCGACCTCACACTGCGAGAAAGCCGGTGGGTCGATGCGGATCTCTCCGGCAGGCGCTTCGCCGGTCTTCGCTGCCGGGACACCCAGTTCGTGCACTGCGACCTGTCCGGCACCGTTCTGGACGGAGCCGTGTTCACCCGTGTCACGTTCACCAACTGCCGGTTGACCGGCGCTGCGCTGAGCGGCGTCGAGCTCACCGACGTGAGCATCTCCGACAGTCAGGCCGACCTCGCGAGCCTTCGCATGACGCGGGCGAAGTACCTGCTGATCGAGAACACGTCACTTCGCGCAGCGGACTTCTACGAGTTCAGGGGCACGGACTGCGGTCTGACCGGCTGTGACCTGACCGAGGCCAACTTCCAGGAAGCCCAGATGACCGGCACGCAACTACATGGATCAACCCTCGACGACATCCACGGCACCCTTTTCCTGCGCGGCTCCCGCATCAGTCCGGACCAGCTCGTTCCGCTCGGCGCCGCGCTACTCGCAGCGATGGACATCCAGGTGACGGAGCGCCACGCCAGCTGACCGGATCGTAAGACAGAGCCGACAGCTCATCCGACCGAGCGACCGAGGGTGACGCCGAGGCTGCACCGGGGCACCGTGCGCCAAGCGCGGCTGGCTGACCCGCTCTCCGCGATGACCACGACGGTCAGGGCCGTCAGTATCTCGTGGCAGCAGCTATGGTGTGGCGCAGCAATCGGCCGTCGCCCGGGCTGTTCGGTCGCTGGCGTTGTAGCTCACGGGAGGGTCCCGCAGCGACCACCCGATACCAGTGGTGAAAGCGGACGATCATGGTGGTCGGGACGGTGTCCCGAAAGGAAGACCGCGATGAACGCCAGCCCGCTACCGGACGACGCCCGTCGCCTACCCGCGTCGCACGACAGCCTCGCGTCGGGGGTACCGCCTGCGGCGCCGGGCGCGATCTTCGCGCTCGCTATCAGCGGCGGGATCACGGTCGGCCCCAGAGAGGGACGCGAGCTGTTGTTCGGCCGCAACCGACCTGACGTCCACGTCTGCGTCGGCGAGGACGACCCACGGATCAGCCGCCAGCACGGCGTGCTGAGCTGTTCCGGCAACCAGTGGTGGGTCCGTAACGTCGGCCGGCGGCCGATCCGGGTGGCCGACTCCCCCTCCCGACTGCTGTTCACCAACGACGAGCCCGTGCCGCTGGGCGAGGGCTACACTCCCCTGCTCGTGCACGGATCCCACGGCCGCGAGCACCTCATCCAGGTGCACGTCACCGGTCCCGACCGGGTGCGTCGCTCGACGCGGCCCGACGACGAGACCGAGCGACCCCGCATCTGGCGTCTCGATCCCGAGGAGCGGCTCGCGCTGATCGTCCTCGGCCAGCGCTACTTGCGACAGGACCACCCGCAGCCCCTGTCCTGGCGCCAGGCGGCCGAGCACCTCGCCGAGCTGCAGCCCAACCGGGAATGGACCTACAAGAAGCTCGAGCACTGGTGGGGCCGGTGCGCGAGCGGCTATCGGACGCCGGCGTCCCCGGGTTGACCCGGGAGGAGGTCGGCGAGCCGGTGGGTGCTCACCGCATCGTGCTGCTGCGTTCGCCGTCGGCCGCTGCTAAGGGATCGCCCCTGGCGGCTGAGCGAGGAGGTCACTCGGGCTTGGTTCAGTCAGCGAGATTCGCGATCGCATGTGCCCAGAGGAAGTACTTGTTCGTGCCCAGGTCTCGGACGGTCTTGACCCCAAAGGCAGACTTCAGCTTCTCTGCATCAGCGTCACTGACCCCCTGCAGCGCCGCAACCGGAGCACCAGCCAGCTCGGTGATGCTCATGCCTTCGTAGGCCTTGTCCACCTTCGTGGTGATGTCACCCACAGTGATCCCCGTTTCACTCGCCGTCGACCCTCATTGGGCCGTTCGACAAGTTAGCAGAAGATCAACTGATTGCCTCCGCCCCAAGACCAGTAGGTGCCGAGGCGGCGGCGAAGAGTTCAGCGGCAGCCACGGGAACCGCACCCGGATCTGGCACCCTGGGCAGGTGCGCCGTCCACGCCCGGTGGTCGTCACCGACATGCGCGAGCCGCTGGCCGTCGTGCACCGCCGGTTGATCCGGCGCCGCAGCATGCTGATGGTGATCTGGATCCTCGGCTGGGCGGCAACCGGGTTCGTCTACGAGACGGCGTGGCTCGCGCTGACGATCCTGGCCGTCACCGGGCCGGTGCTGTGGACCGTGGTGTGGGCCCACCAGCAGCACACCGCGCCCGGCAGGCGGCAGCCGGTCGGGCGGATCGCG
>JBGSWT010000704.1:0-2630 GCA_041751815.1 Pseudonocardiaceae bacterium | reverse complement strand
GGCGCCGTGGACGCGGGCCTTTCTCGCGGGATGGCTGGGGTGTCGGGCAGCACCTTGGTGGTCAACCTGGCGCCATCGCGGGCGGCGGTTCGCGACGGGATGGCCACCCTCACGCCACTGGTCGGACGCGTGATCGATGAGCTCTCCTGGCCGGACGAGGGCTGAGTAGCCAACAACGGCGGGCAGCTCCCATGGCGAGCACCGTGAACGGCTTAGCACCCACCGCGGCGGGCCAGAACGGGGCGCCGTTGCAGGCCCACCGCGGTGGGGTGCTGGTTCAGGGCCTGCCGTTCACTTTGCCGTTTCGGTTCAGCACATCCTCGACCACCTGGCTCACGTTTTCGATCCGGTCGTGGTAACGCCCGCCGGTGACCTTGTCCACAGTGGAGACTGCGGCCTCGACGCCCTTGACGGCGAAGGGGACGGCCTTCTCGACGTAGGGCGCGGCCTTCTCCCTGGCTTGCTCGACCATCGGGCCGGCCCTTTCGGCGACCTTCTCAGCGTACGGGCCAGCCTTGTTGATGGCTTGCTCGACCATCGGGCCGGCCATCTCCTTGGCCTGCTCGACGTAGGGCGCGGCCTTCTCCTTGGCCTGCTCGACGTAGGGCGCGGCCTTCTCCTTGGCCTGCTCGACGAAAGGAGCGGCCTTGTCGATGGCCTGCGCCACGACAGGGCCGGCCTTTTCGACGGCCTGATCCACCATGTCCTTGATCTTGTTTCCTAAAGTCATGTTCGGCGCCCTTTCGCTCGTGGTGAGGAACCCATCCTGGCACTGAGATGGAGTAGCCGGAAGTGATCGGCACCGGGCTATTCTGTGCGACCATGCGCTCGGGGAGGATGTCATCGTGAAAGAAGCAGCGACCGGACACGCGCGGAGGCTGCATCACGTGTTCGGGGAGGTCCTGCCCGACAGCACCGCCGACGACCGGCCCGACGACTGGGACGAGGGGGAGTCCCACGAGCGGGACCGATGGCTGCGGGACAACCGCCCTCCGCACCACGACCCCCCATCCCACGACCTCAGTGCAGGGTGACGGTCAAGGCCTGGGATAGCGAGACTGCCGCAACCCGAGTCGCCGCTACCGGGTCGAGTGCCACCAGCACCAGCCTGCCGTTGCGCTCCCCGCTGCGCGTGCCGGCTTCCAGTACCGCGAGCACTCGGGCGCTGCGCGCCAGCACCACCGGCTCGTCTTGCCGCTCGCCTACGGTCACCACGTCTACCGTGGCACCAGGATGCAGGAGTGCGGCGACATCCGGGTCGGCAAGCCGCAACGGGACGCTCACCGCGTCCGGCTCCGCTGAGATCGTTCGGACCAGATCCGGGCCGGTCAGCCGCACATCAGTCAGCGGCTCACCACGCCGGACCGGTGCAGCCAGCGTCCGACCTAGCACAGCATCCGCGGTCCGGGCGGTACCGTCGGGTATCACCTGGGTGGGTACCCCGCGCATCGTCACCTCGCTTGCGTGCAGCACGGTGCCCGGAGCCAAGTCCCGAGCAGCGACCACCACCGCGACGGCGGATCCTTTTCCCGGAGCCAGCGCCAGCACCGCGGCGACCACGACGAGCACTGCGGCAGCTATCCGGCGCAGCAGCAGGGTGCGACCGAACCCGGACCCACGCCACAGCACATCCCATCGCTCCCGCAGCAGCGGCGCCAACGTGCGCGGTCCACTGTGGTGTCGCCATCGCCCCATTCCGGCCTCCCGGCTCTGTCCAGCACGGCTATGGCCGCGACGCTAGACAGGATCCGGCTGGGGCCGGGTCTCACGACGTGCAGGCTGTGGACAACCGGGTGGGTGGGGACAACTCCCGATCAGGAAGTAGTGGTGGTCGCCGAACCCGAGGATGATGCCGAGCCCGACTTGGACTTCGAGTCGGAGGTGGGCTTTGACTCGGATCCCGGCTTGGACTTGCCGTTCGAACCGGATTCGGACTTGCCGTTCGAACCGGATTCGGACTTGCCGTTCGAACCGGACTCGGACTTGTCCCTCGAACCGGATTCGGACTTATCTCTCGAACCGGATTCGGACTTGTCCCTCGAACCGGACTCGGACTTGTCCCTTGAGTCGGACTTGTCCCTTGAGTCGGACTCGGACTTGTCCTTCGAACCCGGTTCGGACCCGCTGCTGGAGCGGCTGTCATTACGATAGAAGCCGCTACCCTTGAAGACGATTCCCACCGACGAGAACAGCTTGCGCAGCCGGCCGGAGCACTGCGGGCAGTCGGTCAGCGACGGATCGGTGAACTTCTGCACGGTGTCGAAGTGGTGCTCACACGCGGTGCACGCGTAGGAGTAGGTCGGCACGTCTTGCCTCCACGTACTGGCACTCTGCACACGAGAGTGCCAGTACGATGATGCGCCAGCGCGGTACTGCTACGCAAACCTACAGGTCAGGGCGACGCGAGCGGGAGCAAACCTCTCCCGGGGGTCAGGGCTGCGCTGACCGGAACATCGTGCGGCTGCACCGGCAGCGAGGCGAGCACCTCGTCGTCACGAACGATGGCTACCAGAGGGACGCCCGGAGCCGCTAGCGGCAGGGTCCGATCGTAGTAACCGCCGCCGCGACCCAGCCGAACCCCGTGCTGGTCGACGGCCAGCGCCGGCACCAGCACCAGCACCGCGGTGCTG
>JBGSWT010000703.1:0-7007 GCA_041751815.1 Pseudonocardiaceae bacterium | reverse complement strand
GCCGGCGAAGGGAAACGGGGTGTGCGGCGGAATTGCCGCACACCCCGTTTCCCTTCGCTACTGGCTAAGGCACGCCGAACATGGTGGCGCGTGCCACTGCCAGTGATCGCCAGAGCTGGTCCTCCATCGAGTCGAATACGTGGTCCACCAGCTTCAGGGCAGCGTCACGTCCCTCAGCGGAAAGCGGCGCCGGCGGAACGCCGTCCACCGCACCACCGGTGTTCGTGCCCGCCTCCGGCGCGTCGTGCCGTCCGCTCAGGTAGTCAAGGCGCACACCGGTTTCCTTCTCAACGGCGACGGCAAGCGGCTGCGTGTGCGCGAAGAACTGCTCACCCGTCGACTCCAATGCGGCCATCATCCACCACCGCACGGCCGGGTCACGGTACCGCAGGGCGAGCTTGGCGAACTCGATCATGTGCTCGCGATGCAGGTCCATGTCCTGGTCGAGGAACAGGAACTCCAGCGTCTCACTGGCGGAGTACCCGAGTAGCTTGTCCAGTTCCAGCGCGTCCCAGTCGGAAAGGAACAAGCCACTGTGCGCGGAGAGCCGCCTCGCCCATGTGTTGATCGCCCGCTGAGCTGAGTCCTCCGGGTCCACGTATGTCATGGCGTACTTGTTCAGGTCCCGGTAGCCCAGGATGTCCATCACCCACATCGGGATGAACCGCTTGAGCTTCTGCGCCGCCGAAAGGCCGTTGTCCTCGCGCACCCAGTCGTAGAAGGAGTGTGAGGCAACCTGCGCTTTGCGCTGTAGGAGCCTGCGCGCAACCTCGATGTCGCGCTGGTCGCCCGGCTTGATCTCTAGCGGCGGAGCGGTCCACTCAGCTGTCACACGCATTGGCTCGGCAGGACGCTGGGGAACCGTCTTGGTATCCACGTAGGTGTTCGCGTAATACAAAAAGCCATCGAAGATCTGCTCGAATAGGTCGAACATGCGGTCGCACAGTTCCTTGGAATGCGCGCGGCGGCCCGTGTCGAGCACGGCTTCCTCGAACACGCCCTCGGTGTTCGCAACGTGTCCGGACTCAAGGTCGAGGTGGTACGGACCGAAATACCGGTAGTTCAATCCGGTCTTACCGGCGAGGGACACGGCGACCGTCGCCGTGTTGCTGAGCATGACGTGTCCGGTGGCTTCGCCTGCCTCGGAGTGACCGAACCGGATCAGCGCGTCGTTCCCGTCCTCGACAGCCAGTGAGATGAACTCGATCCCGCTGCGCCGGAAGATCTCCTGGTCCGGTGACAGGAACAGCCACCACAGCATGTCGCTTGCCGTCCAGCGGAGATACTCGTTGATGTCCAGCTTATGCCAGTCATCGAGGAACATCCGGGAGTGTCTCTCGTCCTCCTGGGTGCCTAGGTTGATAACCCACTCGAATTCGTCCCGCGCCTGAGGAAAGCGCAGCACCCATCGGTTCATGTCCCGGAACTGCATGATGAAGAACGCACCCATCGGCGCGAACTTCAGGCGGTCTTCGATCGCAACGCGGTCATCGTGCAACCACTCGAAGAACGGATGTTTACTGATTGCGACCTGCCGGCTATCCCGCAAGGCCATTACCGCTTCCATGTGATCCACCGCCTACAGATAGAGTTACCAGACCCGGCTCCTTAGTACGTCCAGTAGCCAAGAGGTACTTTCGAGCGGCAAGTCTCCGTCGAGATCCGATCGGGCTCACACAGATACAAAAGAGCCCGATTTATGTGCAAATCCTAAACTGGAAGTTACCCGCGTCGTTCTCAACGGTCATCACCCTTATAGTATCGATCTGGACCATGTCGAAATGGACACATCCAGTACCTTTCGGTACCACGGTGTCACCGCTGCCAGACCCGCGACGAATGGCCGCTTTGCTGATCATCAGTCTGGGAAGGACGCCTTGTGGTGATCGGGCGTGGATCCACAGGGCACGGCTCTACGGCGTGTCCCGCGGATCTTCAAGCTCGACCCTCACTCTCGGGTTCCCCAACTCAACAGCAGTGCTGTTCCATGTCGCACAGCTCTGGTGGTGTTCGGGGAGCCAAGGGCACTCAAGTCCCGGCTAGCGACCCGTCCGTGATCCGCGGGACGCGGCCTAGCCGGTCGGCTCCGGTACACCTCGCAGGTGTGCCCACAGGACCCGCAGCATGCGGTCGGGTCGCAGCAGCCCTTCAGGCCGGTCCACCATGCCCATCACCCGGACTATCGCGCGCGCCAGGGAGCTGTCGGTAGTGGCCGCAGCGTGCAGCGCGGGCAGGTAAGCGTTGACCATCCGGACCTTGATGGTGCGCCGGCCTGGCACATCGGGAAAGGCGAGGTCGGCGCCGACAGTGATTTCCCACGGGGTGTCGATTACCTTCGCGATCCGCCGAAAGTACTTGTGAGGCGAGGGCGGGGACCCGTCGCACAGCATGTCCCGCAGCGTCGCCGCTTCCATCGCGGCCACGGTCATACCCTGCCCGTAGATAGGATTGAACGAGCACACCGCGTCACCGATCACCAGCAGGCCGGCCGGGAAACGGCGCATCCGCTCATAGCGGTGCCGCACGCTAGCCGGGAACCGGAAGAGCGCCGGGCCGTCTACCGGGGTGGCGCCTACGAGCGCCTTCGCGACATCGGGGGAGCACATGCTGGCTGCGAATGCGTCGAATCCGGCCGGGTCGATCGGGGGGTGGTCGCCGAGGATGCCGCCCAACGTGACAATGTGCTGACCGCCCTCCTGGGCAGCCACGCCCCCGCCTCGGGGGTTGCCGGGAGTTGGTGCAGTAAGGACGTTCACGTCGTTGCCCAAGGCACCGGGACGCAACCGGTAGCGGCGGCTGGAGTAGCCAAGCCCTATCTCGATCCGGTCCTCCTGGGGCCGCGGGTAGCCGAACTGCTCCAGCCACACCGGCGTGCGGGAGCCTCGGCCAGTGGCATCGACGACCAGATCGGCGGACACCGTCTGCTCCTTGCCACCTTCGTCGCGGTGCGCGACCCGCACCCCGGTAACCCGGCATTGGCCGCTGTCGGTGACCAGGCCGACCACGTCGCAGCCCTCGACGAAATGCACCGACGGCAGCGCCTTCACCCGCTGCCGAACGTGGCCTTCCAGGAAGGGACGGCTGGTGCCCAGCATCGGCAGACCGATGTTGATCTGGCGCAGCTGATGACCGGACAGCTGCCATCGGATGATGCTCAGACTGTCCCCGATCACCGCGCCGGCCTGAACCACCTGCTCAGTGAGACCGGGGAACAGCTCGTCGAACAACTCCCGGCCGCGGGCGTGCAGCGCGTGCACGTGATGGCCTTGCGGCACCCCCCGACGATGAGCCGTGTCGTGCGGCAGGATGTCCCGCTCGACCACTGTCACGTGGTCGTAGGCATCGGTGAGGACCCGGGCGGTCAGCAGACCGGCCATACTCCCCCCGAGTACCACGGCGTGGCCACCGACGGTGACCAACTTCATGATGATCCCCTTCGGCGGTCATATCCAGGGCGAAGCCGAACGAGCAAAGCCGACTTCCTCAAACCGCCGCGACCTAGCCCAACGACCACACCGGCCAACTCGTCAAGCGCTTACTGCTGGCCTACGATCACTAACCCTTGGTTGGCTCGCTCGCTGCTACCGGTACGCTCTGCCGCGGTGCAAGTTGAAGGGCTCCGAGGACAAGTGTTTTGAACTATGGCCAATTCGACGCTATCAGTATTTTTCAGTGCTACATCACCGCAATAGTACCGAGTTTGACTATTTCGCATTGGACCGCGCCAGTACTTTCAGTAGTGCCCACTCCCGGCACAGTGATCACCAGCCTTGTGTACGGATCTGCATCAACACTCGCCAGGAGTAACCGATGCGCACGTTTGCCAAGATCGTCGCTGCGGTCGCCGCGGTGTTCTACCTGACATTCGGGATCTGGGCGTTCGCCGCACCAGAGTCGTTCGCCGGAAACATCGCCAACTTTCCGCCGTACAGCCGGCACCTAGTGCACGACCTCGGCGTGTTCGGGACCGCGCTGGGGGTCGCAGCGGCAGCCGGTCTACTGTTATCCGACGCCTTGGCTACTGCGCTCGCAGCGGTCGCGGCAGGCTCACTCATGCACGGTGTCTCGCACATCATGGACCAAGGTCTCGGTGGCCGGCCGAGTGATCCGTGGACGGTCAGCCTATTTGGTGTCGTCACGCTGCTCGCGTTCCTGGCGGCCGTCACGACTCGTGGCGCGCGATCAGAGCACTCAGCGCGGCGATCGCCCGAGCAAGCGCCTCCCGGCCGGAGCCCGTGACCGAGCTGGGGCTGCCGTACTGGGCGGCGTATCTCAATCATGAACAGGGGCAGTACCGAAAGTACCAGGTCTGGTCAATTGCGAAATAGTCAAAACCGGTGCAGCCAGGGTGATGCCCGTTTAAAAGCATGCCGATAGCGTCAGATCGGTCGCTGGCAGCTGAGACTCCGATTGTCGCCGCAGAAATAGCCAGCGAGCAAGCAGGAGGTAGATTGCGGACGAGTTGCGGCTTGACCTGGAAACCCTGGAAGTCGAACGTCTTGACGTAGCCGTGACCGGACGGGGCAGAAGTTGCCGAACGAATGTGAGTTTCTTAATTCCGTCAACGAGCGCAGGGCGGTCATCGCCATAATCGGGCTTGGCAACACCGGACTTCCCGTCGCACAGGGCTACGTCGATCATGATTTCCCAGTACTCGGCATAGACATCAATGCCGCCAGGGTCGACGAACTCCGCAGCGGCCGTTCCTATTTATCGTACCTCTCTGACCAGGAGGTACAGACCCTGACGAACGGTTCCTTCACAGTCGGAACCGACTTCTGCGCGGTGGCGGATGCCGACATCATCATTGTCTGCGTACCGACACCGTTGGGAGCCGACGGGGACGCAGATCTCTCTTCGGTCCGTGCCGCCTTCGACGCCATCGCGCCGTATGCGCACCGTGGACTGCTCGTGATGCTGCAGTCCACGGTGCCGCCGGGCACGACCGAGGCTCTCGCCATCCGCCTCGCCGCGAAATCCGGGCTCGTCCTGGGGACTGACCTGTTCGTCGCGTTCGCTCCCGAGCGAATCGATCCCGCCAACACGGCGGGCTGGTCGGTCGTCACCACGCCCCGTGTCGTGGGAGGAGTCACTCAGGGGTGCACGCGACGTGCCAGCGCCGTACTGGAGGCCCTGTGCACGAAGGCCGTGACCGTCTCGGATACGCGTACGGCCGAGGTGACCAAAATCGTTGAGAACACGTTTCGCATGGTGAACATCGTCTTGGCCAACGAGATCTCCGATGTGTGCCGAGACCTCGGCGTGTCGGAACGAGAGGTCGTCGAGGCCGCGAGCACCAAGCCGTTCGCTTTCCTCGCGCACCGGCCCGGCCCCGGCATCGGCGGCGACTGCATTCCGGTCGCCCCTGCGTTCCTCCTCGCCAATGCTCGGCGGCGCGGGATCCCGATGCCGATCGTCGCCACCGCACACCATCAGATAGACCAGCGGCCACACGCCGTTGTCGCACGGCTGACCGAGATCTTCGCGCGAAGAGGCTGCCGAATCGACGCATCGAAGGTGCTCGTGCTCGGCGTCGCCTACAAGGAGAACGTCAATGACACTCGGAACGCTCCGGCACTGCGCATCATCGAACGGCTGCTCCAGCTCGGGGCCACCGTTGCCTACCACGATCCGCTCGTCCCCGCGTTCGCCGTGGGCGATCGCAGACTCGAGAGCCAACCTGGTGAGCCCTCCGATCTTGCCTGCTATGACTGCGCGGTCCTCGTCACCGCCCACTCGGAGATGCTGAATCGAATCGACCCGAGATCGTTTCCGATCGTCCTCGATACTCGCCATGTGCTGCGCCCGGAAGGCAACGTCGAATGGCTGTGAGCCGGAACAGTCGACAGAGCACTGCCGCGGCAGGGGGCAACCCAGCCACCAGGCCGGACGGACTCGGGTACGTGTTCGACAACGACAGCGTCCACTCCCGAGACCAGCATCGGTGCCTCACCGAGATGCTCGACCCCATGACGACCGCGCGGCTTGCCCAAACGGGTGTGGCTGACGGATGGCGTTGTCTCGAGGTCGGCACGGGTGGGGGCAGCGTGGCCACCTGGCTGGCGGAACGGGTCGCGCCGTCCGGCAGGGTGCTCGCCACCGACATCAAGCCCAGCCACATTCCCGCGCGGGCCGGGTTGGAAGTGGCCCAGCATGACATCGTCCGCGATCCGCTGCCCGAGGCCGTCTTCGACCTGGTCTGCGCGCGGCTGGTCCTGCGGGGCCTTCCGGAGCGGCGCGCGGTGCTGGACCGGCTGGTCCGTGCGCTTCGGCCGGGTGGGTGGTTGCAGCTCGACGAGTTCGACATCACTTACGGGCCGGCCCTGCTCATGCCGGACCCACGGGCGCGACAGCTGTACGAGACGTTCTTGGCTGCCAAGGCCAGGCTGTTCGACACCGCGGGCGCCGATGGGGCCTGGGGGCAGCATGTAGCCCAGGCGATGCACGACGCCGGACTGGTCGACATCGACCCGCTACCCCGTCTCGAGTTGTGGCATGCTGGATCACCCGGCGTGCGCCTGCTGATCCACCACACACTTCATCTACGGGACCAGTTCATCGACGCGGGCATGACTGACCAGCAGCTCGCGGAGGTCCGGCGGCTCCTCACAGATCCCGGCTTCAAAGCCTCATCGTGTGCGATCTATTCGGTGCAGGGCAGACGCCCGCATACGTGACCACCCATCGCAAGCACCTCACGAGGGGGAGGCAGGAGCCGGGCATGACCGAGAACCGTTACGACGCCATCGTGGCGGACAGTGCTGGACAAGCTGCTCTACGTTCGCCCCAACCGCGGATTCGCGGCGTGGCCCACCAACGACGACCTGACGCTCGTCTTCGGCGGCTGGCTGCTGGCTGCTGGCCTCAGTGCAGTGGGATCGTCAATTCGCACCGTGATCGCCGATTGGGAAGAACTAGCCGCGCAGAAGTGGCTGTTGCCGATTTGCGCCGTGAACTCGACGCCACCGACATGACCAGGCCCTATACACGTCGGTGGCGTCGAGTTC
>JBGSWT010000702.1:0-4834 GCA_041751815.1 Pseudonocardiaceae bacterium | reverse complement strand
GCCGGTGGCGCTGCACTACCGACTCCTCGACGGGCGGGCGACGACCGCCGCGGCCTTCGTGGGCACCGAGACCCTGGGATCCTCGCTGCGGCGGATCACCCGGCTCCGCGGCATGGTCGTCGAGCTCAACGTGCTGCCGCTGTTGCGTCCCGGTCCCAGCGAAGGGCGCCGCGAGCTGGCCCGCACCACCTGCCGCGCAGTGCGACAGACGCTGCCCGCCACCGGCAGCACAACAACCTCGCACCGTGATTCGGATCGTGTTGACGAGCGGCAGTCGCATCCTCACTACGCACGCCGGAAGCCTGCCGCGGCCGCCAGAACTGGCTGAGTTGATGGTTGCTCGTGAGATCAGTGCGCTCGACGCGACGCAGAGCGCGCGTTTGTCCCTTCTGGTGCGCGACGCCATTAAAGCCGTTCTGCGACGCCAGGCTGAATCGCGTATCGATATCGCCAGTGACGGTGAGCAGGGCAAGATCGGCTATGCCACCTATGGCAAGGAGCGCCTGAGCGGTTTCGATGGTGAGGCGGGCGCGCTGAGCCTTGCCGACCTCGAGGACTATCCCGAGATCGCCGGACGCGCCCTGGCCGGGTTGATCACCGCCACTCCGTCGTGTACGAGGCACGTCGTGGTGACCTTGGACAATAACGGCGCCACCCGCACCATTGAACGTGTCGAGTAAATTGCACACCTACGCCGGTCGATAAACGCGACGCCTGCTGGGACCCAACGAGAGTCTTGTATCAGCGTCGGGAGCTACGGTGATCAGTCAGTTCACTACCTTTCCTGGGGCGCCTGGCGAGGTAGACACGAGCAGGGGGCACATTGCGCCAAATCGTCTCGCTGATCACAACCTCTTCGAAGCTGGCTCGAAGCTGTCGCAATTGTCGACGGGCCGGTGGAGCCCACCGCGTCCAGGCATACGCGGCCTGGGTATAGGCGCCGCTGCCAGCCAACGACTCGACGAGAGTGGCGAGCAACGACCTCCGCGTCGCTGACGGAGCGAAGGCCACCCACGGCAGTGTGCTGATAATCAGGTCCGCGGATGGTGAACCCCGATCAGCCAGGAACTTCGGCAAGTCCCCCGCCTCACCGCACACCACGTCGGCGTCTGGACACCGCTCCGTCAGCAGCTCGGCCAAGATCGGGTTAGCCTCGACCGCAATGTGGCGGCCCCGTCCGCCGAGGCGATGCTGGATCACGGCAGTGCACGCTCCGGTGCCCGCGCCGAGCTCTACAACCACCGGCTCACCGCTCTCCGGTATCGGCACGCTCAGCACCGTGGCCATCGCACCGGAACTAGGCATCACTGCCGCGATCGTCCTGGGGTCGCGGATGAACTCGCGCAGGAGTGGGGTGTCCACCACAGGAACTATTCTGCCAACTTCAGATAACAACCTCTTATACCGCCCGCTTAGTATGCATCGCACTTCAGCATCTACACGTTGGACAATGCGGGGACACGTCACCTGTGTACGCGCGACTATATATGATCACTACGCTCGACGAGAAGGACATCGGTAGATTCGACGGCCGGTGCGCCCTACGGGAGCGTACGGACGTACGGACGCCGAGTGGCGTCTGCCCGGTGCTTGCCCGACGGTTTATCGGTGCCAAGCTCGTGCTGCGGAGGGCGCGGCAGCTGAGCAGCTGGTACCCACGCAGGCCACAGGCGGTAGATTTCGTCAGTGATCGTCATGGCCGCCTTCGTTCAGCTAGGACCTGGCTGACCCAACTCGGCTTCCTACTTTGTCTCTAATTGTGAGACGTGAAGATTTCTCGCGAGTAAACAGAGGATGTACAAATTGAACGGAGGAGCAGGGGTAACCATGGCCGGCTAACGACTTCGGCTCGCCAGACCCATGGACGTCGGACCGAGGGTGACCAACGACGCAGGGGGATTGCAAGGTCGCCTTCGCCACGCTGATCGGCGAATGTCGAGCTGCAGCCCGGAATTCCTCCTGATCCGAGGTGATCACGCGAGGGGCTAGCACAGTTGCGGAGATCTACATCCCGATAGATTGATCGCGCTGCCGTCGGGGCATACGGACCCGTAGCCTGCTTTGCACCACGAATAATGCCACGGTGCGGCCACCGAACACTGGGGATCCTGCTGGTGATCACCACCGCGATTCAGGTCGGGAACGGTCAGCGCGGGTTGGGGGTTGGGCCGCAGCTCGACGGATGCGCCTGGGGCGGGATCACCCGGTGAGCCAACCCGGCGCACGGCGCACCGAGCAGCTGTTCAAGGCCGCCCTGCTGATCAAGGGCGTCGACGGCGCCACGGAGCTGATCGGAGCCGTGGCGCTGCTGCTGGTGTCGGGGGCAACGGTGCATCGACTGGTGGTTGACGTGATCAGCCACGACCTGCTCGGCCCACCGGACGGTTCGCTGGCCCGGCATTTCGCCGCCGGCACCGCCGAATTTGCGTCCGGGAACCGCACGTTCGCGGTGGTCTACCTTGGCCTGCACGGGGTGGTGAAGCTCGCGCTGGTCGCGGCGCTGCTACGGAGGTGGCTGCCCGCCTACCCGATTGCGGTGATGGTCCTCGGCGCATTCGTGGTCTATGAGCTGTACCGGGCCACGCGCACCGGCTCGGTGCTGCTGCCGTCGCTCGCTGTACTGGATATCGCGATCATCGTGGTAATCGTGCGGGAGTACCGGCTGTTGCGCCGCGAGCGGACGGACGTCAACCCAGCACGTTGACGCGAGCTCCCAGTAGGCCAGCGCACGCGGTGGATGGATTTGACTGGTCGGGTCAGATGTCGAGTTTGGAGATCACATGCACACTACGCAGCCAGACGGTCGCCAGCAGCACCCCGTCGTCGTGGCGCACCGGGCACAACGAGCCGCGGACCTTCAGCTGCGGGTCGCTGATGGGATCACCGCTTTCGCGGGGTCGATGCCGTTCGTCTACATTCACGCCGCGCTGTTTGGCATCTGGATGCTGTTCATCGAGTCCAACCCGTGGCCGATGCTGACCCTGATCGTGTCGCTGGAGGCGATCTTCCTCTCTACGTTGTCATGATCGGCCAGAACCGCCAATCGGCCTTCCAGCAGGCCAAAGCGGATCATGACTTCAACGAACAAGAGCTAGAACTCAAGACCAACACGGACCTGACCCGCGCGATCCATACACTTACCACCGAGCTGCACCGGCGGCTCCTAGATGAACCCATCCGGTAGCGCGACCCCAGCGTTCTCGACGGCAAGCCTGGCCCGTCCACGTATGGCGCCACGCCACAGCTACGTGATCACGAGGCCACGATTCCGCTGGGCAACTTCGTGGAGACG
This sequence comes from Pseudonocardiaceae bacterium, assembly GCA_041751815.1. GTDB lineage: Bacteria > Actinomycetota > Actinomycetes > Mycobacteriales > Pseudonocardiaceae. The sequence continues at coordinate 1,542 of JBGSWT010000702.1, read as the reverse complement.
AAGGGACTCGAACCCTCAACCCCCGCCTTGCAAAGGCGGTGCTCTACCAATTGAACTACGTCCCCGGCTCCGGACGAGGCGGGTGCCCGGTGGCGACTCAGCTGCTCGGGGTGGTGGCCTCGCGCCAGAGGTCGGCCTCCGCCTTCGCGGAACGCTGACGGCGCACCACCAGCAAAGCGACCAGAGCGACGAGCACGAGCGGGATAAGCTTCCTCACGATGAATCTCCTCCTGCCACATGGTGTTTCTTCGGTGGGCCTAGCTGGACTTGAACCAGCGACCTCGTCCTTATCAGGGACGCGCTCTAACCGACTGAGCTATAGGCCCCCGGCGCCCCGCGAGGCTACCGTACGGCCTCTCCGGGGCCCAAACTGACTCGCCGGGTATCAATCCGGTTCCGAGAGGGTGACCTCAATGCCGCCGACGAGGTCTGTCGCGATGTTGTAGATGAGCGATCCGACGGTGGCCAGCGCCGTCATCAGCACGATGTTGACCAGCCCGATTATCAGGGCTACCCCGAACACCCGCCCACCGCTGATCAGCTCCGTGCCCCCGTCGGGGTTGTTCACCGAGGTGAGGTCGGAGTAGGTGCCGTTGAGCTGGTCCCACACGCCCATACCGCCGAGCGCGCCGTACAGCACTCCCACGGCCACCATCCACGCCAGGAACCCGGCGACCGACAGCACCAGCGAGATCTTGAGCACCGACCACGGATCCAGCTGCTGCAGTTGCAAGCTCGTCCGCCGCGGGACCCTGGCGGGGCGCACTCGCGCGTCTGTCGGCTGGGCAGGCGCCACCCGCTCGGGCTGTGTGTACCCCCCGATCCGCACGGTGGACGGCGACGCTGACGGCGCGTTGCCGCGGGAGTGCTCGGGGTTCCCGACCTGCAGCCGCACCGTCTTTTGATCCACGTCCTCCGGTGCGTTGCGCTGGCGCTGCAGTGGTGGCGAGTTCCCTGAGTCCGCACCGTTGCTTGGCGCCGGCGCAGCCGCCGCAGCATCGGGTTGATCCGGCCGTAGCTGCGCCCCGGTCGGCTTGGCGTTCTCAGGCCTCGTCACGAGTCATCCTTCGTCGGTGCACCGTCGGCGTCCGGGTCGTCGGCTTCTTCGGCGTTACGTGCAACGGCCACCAGGGTGGCCCCCTCGCCCAGGTTCATCAAACGCACCCCCTTGGTTTGCCGACCGGCCTTCCGGACCTCCTTGGCCGTGGTCCGGATGACCCCGCCGGTGGAGGTGATGGCGTACAGCTCGTCGTCGATGTCCACGATCAAAGCTCCCACCAGCCTGCCACGCCGGCGGTCGTACTGGAGGGTAAGCACGCCCTTGCCGCCGCGTCCCTGCACCGGGTAATCGTCGATCGGGGTCCGCTTCGCATACCCGCCCCCGGTCGCGACCAGGAGGAACACCCCGGCGCGAACGACCGCGATGGACAGCAGTTCGTCGCCGTCGTTGAATCGCATGCCGTACACCCCGGACGTGGCCCGCCCCATCGGACGCAGCACGTCGTCGGTGGCGCTGAACCGGATCGACTGACCCTGCGCCGA
>JBGSWT010000701.1:0-3243 GCA_041751815.1 Pseudonocardiaceae bacterium | reverse complement strand
GGGTGACAACGCCGTGGAGCTTGCCGCCCAGATGCTCACCCTGGATAAGGGCCGCAACGAAGGCCTTCAGATCCTCCAGGAGGTTGTAGGACGTTATGTGGCGATGGGTGAGCTGGCCGTCGCCGGCGAGGATCTCGCGGTCGCGGACGGTCATTATCGGGCCGCCGAGCGCGTCGTGAAAAATTACCGGTTGCCGGACGCGGGACTTCGCCGCCTGGATCGGCGTCTTAGCGCCAAACGGCAAGAGTTCGCTGAACTGGAACGGCGTGCGCGTGAGAAGCGGACGCAGATCGTCTCGCCGTCGCCCCCGGAGGTTTCGCCTCCGGCGGATCCGCCGAAGAAGGACGATGGGGAGCGGTCGAGGGTATTCGTGCCTCCTTCGTTCTAGATCATTGCAGAACCGTCTCCACCCCAGCTCAGAGCGACTTGCCACGCGGGCGGCTCGGCCGTAAACGGATTCCGGGCTCATCGCGGATCACGGGGTGTGCTGCGGCTCTTCCGTATCCAGCGCCCCATGACCCCTGCGAGCCCCCGGCGCCGAGGTTCTTCCTACGGTCTCGCCTTAGTCCTAATCCTGATCGATATGGTCTGGATCCCCCCAACCGAGTTCCGGATCTCCATCAGGCCCCGGAGTCTCCTCGTCGTGCCGGATTCTACGATCTGCCTGCCTCCCCGCTTGAGCCGGAGTCTCACGGCCCTGACCTCACCGGGCGGGACACTGACGACGCTGGCGGCGAACCAGATCCTGCGCACCGCCTGCGCCGCACGTCGGTCATTCAGCCGGGCGCGCGGGACGAACGCGAACAGGGTCACCTCGGCCCGACACGAAATCCCGACCCCATTGCATCTCAGCGGCACCCGGCACGCCGGGCCATTGCAGACGAAAGGCGGCGGCGGACCATCATTGCTGTCTATTAGGACTGAGGGTGGGTGTTATCAGCGTGTTGCAGGTGTTGCCCGCGCCGTCGGTGGCGGTAATACCGCCCGTGCTGGCCGTGGTCGGGTCTGGCACCGTCACCGTATAATTGACGACGCCTGCGCCCGGTGTAAAGGGATCCACGTTCAGGACCAGGTTGGTGCTCCCGGGATCGAGCAAGACGGAGAAGATCCCCGTGTCCTCGCTGAGCTGGTTGTCCGTGGCCGTCCCGCTGCCACTCGTGCCCGTGAAGCTGCAGACAGGTGGGTTGGCATCAATCAGCACCCACCTTTTTTGCACCTCGTGCGATGTATGACGCCTGCCTGCTGAATCGGTGAAACTGGCAACGATGATGTCCGTCCCGACGCCGCCCGTCCCGGTGTAGGTGAAGCTCGTCTCGCCATTCGCGTTGGTCGTGCCGCTGTTGCTCGTGCCGGCGTTCGGTCCCGATTTGACCTGGAAGTCCACGACACGGCCGGAGACCGGCTGGCCGAGGGCGTTGACGACGCGAGCGGTCACGGTGTGCGGAGTGCCGACTGGGTTGGTGCTTGTGGACGGGGTCAGCAGGATGTCTTCGCCGATGATGGCCGGCTTAGTGACAAAGATGTGCCCGGCGAAGATGTTGTCGTCGCCCGAGGGGTTAAGTGTTTGGACGAAGATGTTGGTATCGCTCGGGCCGACAAACGGCCGGAGGTCATAGAGCTCGTCATCGATCCGGGGGTCACCGGCGGGTGGGGCGTTGGGGTCCGCTGGGTTCGCCGTGCTGTCACCGATGCCGCCAACGGTGAGGAGGCGGCCGTCGCCACCAGCAGCAGCACCGTCGTCCTGACCGCCAGCCGACGTAGTGAGGCGTACGCGGTTGACGTCGATCTGACTGAACTGTTCAGATCCCTGGAAACTGAACGAGATGCCTAGGCCCATCTCGGCCCGGTTGCTGCCACTGAGCGGCGTTGCGAGTGTCACCGCGAAGTCGTCGCCGGTTGTATTCTGACCACCGAAGAGTATGAACACGGTGTTGTCGGTCGTCTGACTCGGGTCGTCAAAGACGACATGGAGCGCACAGCCATCAATCGAGTCCGTGTTCACCTCGGTCTGAGTGAAGTCCACGAGCCCCGGCACCGCGGCGTCCACCTTGGGTTTGACAATCGCTGTGACGTTCGCGAAGACATTGTTAAAAAACGTTAAATTATCGCGGAGGTTGTTTTGGACGCTGGCCGCCCACGTGGTCGGATTGCCGTCCAGGCTCACGTCGCCGTCGTTAATAACCCTGTCTAAGTTGCTGGCACAGGCGAAGATCGCGCTGCGCACCGTGGCCGCGGCATTTGGTTTTTCAACTTGGACCGTGGCCCCGGCGGGGTCATTGGACCCTACGCCATCGGCCGAGAGGCTGATCTTGCCGCGCTCGGTGATCTGGACCTCAAGCCCGGTGGCGGGCACCGTTGGGACAGCCTCGGCATTGGGCGCGAGGAGCGCCGACAGGAATGCTGAGACGAGAAATACAATAGGGATCTTGTTACGCATTATAGCCTCCTTCCTTAGTATCCCAATATGCAGGAGTGACTAGCTTTGTGCTGTGAAATAATTCACAGAACCTTCTTACAACGGGACAAAGAAGAAGGGTTGCACCATCCTTGGTAGACCACAACCCAGAGCGCCAGCCGCTTCCCCGCGCGGGGCTCCGGAACCTTGGGCCCTACGAGGGAAGGCGCCTGCCCACTTCATTGTGCTGAAGTTACGGGGTTTCCACGGCCCCGCCTTCGAGGCCGGGACCGAGGTCTCTCTCCGGCGTTCACGGATCGTAGCATGCGATGACGAAGGAACCCGCTCAGACCCGATCGAAGACCACCGTCCGACTGGCTCCCGTTGTCACCATGCAGAGCACGCTCCTCCTGGCGCGTGCCCGCCGCCCGCTCTTCCTTCCTACCTGCGCTTAATCCTGAGCCTGACCTGCGTCCTCACCACGGCGGTCTGGGCCACGTTCTGGATATCCATTACGCCCCGAAGCCTCGTTACACTGGACTGGGCGATTCGCCGGCCCGCCTTCGTGAGCTTGAGTCGCACGTTCCGGGTCTCGCCGACCGGGACGTTCGCGATGCCGAAGGCGTACCTGACCCGCTTCCGCGCCTGGGCCGACTGGTCATCACTGAGCCCTAGGGCATCGCTCGACGAGCCGGATCGGCGTGGAGCGAAGACCGACACGTCGACCCGGTTGGCGCATGGAGCCCCGGAGGAAGTCGCGAACTCGCACGTGAGAGACACCTTGCACTGGCTAGAGCCTCGACAGGAGATTATGGGCTGCGACTGAGTGGGCTGGATCTCGACCGGGG
>JBGSWT010000700.1:0-3224 GCA_041751815.1 Pseudonocardiaceae bacterium | reverse complement strand
ACGAGCTCCGCGCCGAGCTGGGCTGGTTGGGCCGAGCACTGGGACCGGTACGCGACGCCGACGTGCTTATCGAGCGCCTCCGCGACCGCGCAGCGGCCTTCGACGACACCAGCCGTGCGGCAGTGGAAACCCTGATCGAGGCGATGGTAGCCGACCGGGAAACCGCTCGCGCCGAGATGCTCGCCACGCTGGGCAGTGACCGTTACACCGCGTTGCTGCGCCGGCTGGCTGCCGCGGTGTCCAAGCCGCTCCCGGTCACCATCGGCTCGGCGGCCGGCCCCGCGTTGGTGGAGCTGGCCTGCACTGAGTACCGCAAGATGTGCAAGGCAGTGCAGCGGGCCGGCGAAGATCCACCCGACGAGGTCCTGCACGCACTGCGGATCCACGGCAAACGGCTGCGCTATACCAGCGAGCTGGCCGCCACCGCGGGTCGCAAGCGGGTGCGCAGGCTGGTGGCGTCAACAGTGGCGTTGCAAGATCTGCTGGGTGAACACCAGGACGCCTGCGTGGCCCAGCACCGGGTCAGGCAGCTACTGGACGACCTTGGCGACGTCGTCGACTTCGACGTCGTCTTCGCCGCCGGGCGGCTGGTGGAGCGCGAGGAGGTAAGCCGGGTCGTGACCCGGCAGGCGTGGCCGGCCGCGTGGCAGCTGGTCCAATACCGAGCGCAGGCGCTGGATCCCCGGCCTTGACGATGTCACGAAGGACCGTAGTCGAGCGGCGCCATTGCTGGCGAACTCTCCGGCTCGGCTGTGGGACAGGCTGGCCTGCCAGAGTAGGCACCCAGGCTATAGCTACACCGACCAAGGCGTGCGTGGTCAGTCGGAGGTGCTGCTGTCGCCGAGAAGACGAAGGACCCCGGCCAGCAGCTCGCCGTGCTGCGCCTGCGTCTCCCGGATCGCCACCAGCATCTCCGTGTGCTGATCCACCGTTTCCTTGATGTCGAGCACGGTGTCGCCGACCGCGCGGACGGTCTCATCCTGCTCATTGGCTCGGCGCACGAGCCGGGTGACTTCCGGGTTCACCATGTCGGACAGCGTATCGCGCTGTGCCGAGATGGCGGACCGGCGCGGCGGGTGCTCAGCGTCGAGATCCGTAGCGCAGGAGGTTGTTGTCGGGGTCGATGTGCGCGCCCTCGCAGGTTCCGTAGTCGGTCTCGACCGGTTCGATATCCCTGCCGCCAGGCACGGTGGACCACTGCCGCCACACGGCCTTAGCGTCGTCGACCTCAAGGTAGGCGCAGGCGGCGGTGGTGCGGGGATCGTGGTCAGGGTTGCGCGAAACGTGCAGGTCGACGTCCTGCATCCACGCGAAACCGTACGACTCGTCGTGGGCCTCGACCGTGAACCCGAGGCGACGGTAGTGCTCCAGCCACCGAGTCACGTCGGTCGTCGAGAACACCGGTGCCACCGACCGCAGAACCACGCACTCGTTCGTCAGCATGGTCCGATGATGGGTCATGACGTAGGCGATGTCACGGGGCACATCGTCGGCTGCGGGCGGCGTCGGGCTGCTCGGCGGTGCCGCGGGCAATGCGAGGGTAGGCAGCCGCGCATCGCATCGTCAGCCTCTGTGGTGCCGACTGCGGCGATCAGTGGCGATGGCGCGGTGGGCGAGGATGCCCGCATCCTCTAAGGTGCGGTACTTACCGCGAGGGCGGATCGATCGAGGGCGGCAGGCGCTCGACCGTCATGGAGCAGGCCGTTATCCGGGGGCGGGCCGGCCATCCGGCGCTCATCGGCAACAATGTGCTAGTCGGCCGCACGAGCACACCAACGTACGTGACCGGCATGAAGATGCGGTTCGGCTGACCTTCACCCCCGACGAGCCAGCCTCCGGGATTCACTTCTGATGCGCGCTACCGCACTCTGGTCAACAGAATTGTTCCTTCCACCGAGCAGTCGCCATACCCGCAGTATTCAGCGCTGGTAGTTACTCAAAGTAGTCTTCGTCGACTTCCACAACCGTGCAGGTCTGCACGGACTGCACACCGACCCCGTGGGCGATCATCAGACTCGCTAGGCGATCGCCGTCGATTAGCACGACGCTCGCGTTGACGCTGCGGGCGTAGTCAATCGCATCACGGGTGAACCCGCTCGTGGTGATGAAGATGCCCTGGCTGGCCTGCTGACCATGAAGGGCACCGACAAAGCCCTGGATCTGGGGCGGACCGACGACGTTGTCGGCGGCGTAGCGCTTGGCCTGCACGTAAATGCGCGCGAGACCAAGCGGATCCTGGTCGATGACACCGTCGACCCCGCCATCACCACTACCGCCGATCCTGCGGGCGCGCTGCTCGACGCCGCCGTAACCCATCGCTACGAGGACGTCGAGCACGGACTGCTCCAGGAAGTCGGGGTTCGCCGCACGTAGACGATCGAGCAGCTGCGCGGCGACGTCGGCGTGGACACGCCGGACTCCTGAGTCGATCTGCTCGAGCGGATCGAGCACACTGTCGTCCTGGTCGGGTTCGCTCCCGTTACCCAGAACGGTGCCGCGTATGACCGGAACATACTCGCGGTAGGCCGCAAGCTGCTTGAGGTCGTTCTCCGTCAGACCGTTGGGGTGATCGGCCATCAGTTGTCGGCCCAGGTCAGTGACTGTGTAGGAGCCACGCTTTGGCCTAAGCAGGGCCCCGGCCCGGGTCAGCGACGAGATAGCCCACCCAATGCGGTTGCGGAAGCGCAACTGGCCCGAGTCGAGCACCTCGGCTCGCTGCTCCGAGGTCAGCCCGGCCTCATCGGCAACCAGTTGGTAAAGGTCTCGGGCTTGCCGAGTGGCGCCGTCATGAAGAACGCGGAGCACCGAGACCATGAATCCGTCCCACGTCGGCATCGCACTCGTCGTCGCCACACTGTCGGTCACACACCCGAGAGTAGTGACGGAGCTCAGCCACTTCTCGGTGCGTCTCCCCCGAGTCGGATCGCTGATCGGCTACGCGCGGGTCTCCACCGACGAACAAGACCGGGGACTCGGGAAGGCATCAGAGCCGCCCGCGTCACTGCTGCCTGTCATCAGCCCATACACGCTATGTACCACCCGATCACGGCAGCTGAGCCAGGCGCTGCACGGCGACGCCGATCCGCTCATCGGTCGCGGTCAGCCCGACCCGGACGTGCCGCGCACCGGAGGGACCGTAGAAGTCGCCGGGGGCGACGAGCACGCCGACTTCGGCCAGCCGGACCACGGTGTCCCAGCACGGCTGGTCCGCGGTGCACCACAGG
>JBGSWT010000699.1:0-8499 GCA_041751815.1 Pseudonocardiaceae bacterium | reverse complement strand
CGGTCGAGCTTGCCGTGCGCGCTCAGGGGCAACGCGTCGAGGAGCACGAACGCCGCGGGCACCATGTAGGCGGGCAACGTCTGGGCCAGCAGAGCACGAAGCCGCTCGACTGCCGGGGTTCGACCCGGGGCGGCGACCAGGTAAGCCACCAGCCGGGGCAGACCGGGTTGGTCCTGGCGGGCGACGACCACCGCCCGCTCCACATCGGGATGGGTCTGCAGCACCGTTTCGATCTCACCGGGCTCGATCCGGAAACCCCGGATCTTGACCTGCTCGTCGGCCCGCCCCACAAACCGCAGCTGCCCGTCGGTCCCCCAGCGCACCAGATCGCCGGTGCGGTAAAGCCGGGCACCCCAGCCGACGATGGGATTCGCCACGAACCGTTCGGCGGTCAATCCCGGCCGACCGAGATAGCCACGGGCCAATCCGACTCCGGCGATGTACAGCTCGCCGACCACACCGACCGGCACCGGCCGCAATGCCGGATCCAGCACATATACCCGGGTATTAGCGATCGGTTGGCCGATCGGCGCACCACCTGTGGCGGACAGGGGCTCACTCCAGGTCGCTACCACCGTCGACTCGGTTGGCCCGTAGGAATTGATCATCCGTCGATTCGGGGCCCACCGCGCCACCAGCTCCGCAGGACACACGTCCCCGCCCACGATCAGGGTTCGAAACGACGTCAACTGCGCTGCGGCCGCCGCCGGCACGGTGGCCAACGCTGCCGGCGGAATCAAGGCATGGGTCACCCCATACTCGGCCAGTACCTGCGCCAACTGCTCCCCGAGCAAAGGACCCGGTGGCGGCACCACCAACGTCGCCCCCACCAGCAACGACATGCACAATTCCAACACCGAAGCGTCGAAGCTGGGCGAGGAGAACTGCAACACCCGATCCCCCGCCGCCACCGAGTACTGCTCCACCTCCGCGGCGGAGAAACTCGCCAGCCCGGTGTGGGTGACCACCACACCCTTGGGTCGCCCGGTGGAGCCGGACGTATAGATCACATAGGCCGGATGAGCCAACAGCAGCGGTGTCGGCCGATCAGCGTCGGTGGGAGCCCGGTCCGACATCGCGCCCAGTTCTGCAAGCACCGCAGGCTCGTCCACCACCAGTGGGACGGTCTGATCGACAAGACCGGCGATTACGGTGCCGCTCGCCATGATGTCGCCGCAGGTAAGCACCACGCGCGCGCCGGAATCGGCCACCATGAATCGGATTCGCTCGGCCGGATAGGCCGGATCCACCGGCAGGAACGCTCCCCCGGCCTTGGTGACCGCCAGCTGCGCCACCACCATCTCTACCGACCGGGGCAACACCAACGCCACGACGTGCTCCGGCCCGACTCCTCGGGCCAGCAACAGCCAAGCCAGTCGATTCGCCCGTGCATCGAGTTCGCCGTAACTGACCGACCGGCCCTCGGCCACGACGGCCGGCAGGCCCGGAGCCCGCGCCGCTGCAGCCTCGAACAGCTCCGGCAACACGGTGGCGGCGACGTTGCGATCGGTGTTGTTCCACTCCCACAGCAGCCGAGCACGCTGCACCTCGGTCACGAGGTCGACCGTGCCCAGCGCCGCGTCGGGAGTGCTGGTGAGCGCAGCGAACACCCTCGTCAGCTGCTCGGCCAGGCGCCCCACCGTGCTGGCCGCGAACCGGTCGCTGCGGTACTCGATTGTGCCCAACAGCTCAGAATCCTGCTCGACCAGGCGCATCGTGAGATCCGTGCTGAACGGCAGGACCCGCTGCGAACACACCACGGCGGCTCGTGTCACCTCCGGTGCCAGGTTCAGCTCCTCGGCCAGGCACTCGAACGGGATGTCGGAGTGCGCGAAGGCGGCTGTCGCCGTGGCCCGCACCGCCGACACGACATCCCGCAGCGGCGTCACGTCGCTCAGCCGGGACCGCAACAGCAGCGGGTGGCCCGATCCAGGGGCCGGGGTGGCTACCGTGATGTCCTGCTGGCCCGAGGAGCGGGCCAGCAGGATCTGGCAGGTGGCCACGGTGAGATCGAGCAGCGTGACGTCGAGCTCGGAGGTCAATGCCAGCACCCGCGCGGTGACGTCCTGCGATAGGGCGAAGGCATGTGCTCCGATGCCCGAAGGCATGTCCGCCGACGTCTGATCGGTCGGCAACTCGGTCGGCAACTCAGTCGGCAGGTCCGGGGCGGAGACGCCATCCAGTTGCCCAGCCCAGTATCGGAGTTGTTCGGCGAATGATGCCTCCGATGAACGGGGAGAGACGGTGAGCTTGCCGCTCAGCATGGACGTCGGCTCGTAAGCCACCATGTTTTCTCGAATCCTTCGGGCACTGTGCAGGGACGGAATGGTTCCGGGACAAGTACTTCAGGCGGATATCCGGCGCAGGGAGCCGGCCGGCGACCGAGGTTCGGGCACAGCAGGAGATATGCGTCGGGCGATCCGGCCGAAGATCTGCAGATGCTCGACCTGCTTCGTGATCGAGTCGCGCAGAAAACGCCCCATGTGCAGTCTCTGACCCGTTTCCAGGTCCTGGACCACGAAGCCCATGTCGTCGTAGAAGGCCAGCCGTGCGAAGAGCTCGCCGCGGTTCGCGAGGCACAGGTCTCCGTCGGCCGCGGCGGTCACCAGCCACTCCGTCGGACCGTTGGAGTAGCTCCCCGCACACTCCGCCGGGGGTTCGACCGGTGCTGGCAGCGCGATGTCGTGGCCAGGTGCGCCCAGCGGGATGTTCGCCTCGCGTAGTTCAGTACGCAGCTCCTGCCACAGGGACGACCCGGTGGAGGCGTTGGTGGTGAGCGCCACCACCCAGCCGCCGGCCGGATCGATGCGCAGGTAGCAAGAAGTGCCGTTCGCGTTGCCGTCGTGGCCGAACCAGTCGGTGGTCCCGTCCCGGAACACGGCTAATCCTGAGCCCCAGCCGTCGGCCAGTCCGAACGGATCGGCACCGGGAACGGTCTGCCGCATCCGCTCGGCGTCGGGGGGCGGCAGCAGGTTGGGCACACCTGGCCCGATGTGCATCAGTCCCAGAGCCACCAGATCGACGGCACTCATCGCCAGCGCCCCGGCCGGAGCTACCGCAGGTGCCAATGACTGCTGCACGGGTCGGATCCGACCTAGTCCAGTGTTGACCGAGTGACCGGTGGCGATGGGGCGCGCGCAGGGTTGCTCGACTTCCATGATCGTGGCGGGGTCGATGCCGAGCGGTCGCAGCAGGATTGACTCCATGGCCTCCCACCAGCTCATACCTGTGATCGTTTCGATCAGGTGGCCGACCAGAACGTAGTTCCGGCTCGAGTAGGAGAAACCGGTCTCGGGCGGTAGGACCAGGTCCTGGCGCCGGCAGTGCTCCCGCACGTAGCGCCCCGGCGACAGGGTGGACAGCTCAGGTATGTCGGCGAAACCGCTGGTGTGGCTGAGCAGCTGGCGCAGGGTGAGCCGGCCGACCAGATCGTCCAGTTCAGGCAGGTGCTCGTCCAGCGGTGCGTCGAGTTCGAGGTCACCGTCCGCGACCAAGATCATCGCTAGGGTTGCGGTCCAGGCCTTACTGATCGACCCGATGGGAAAGGCGGTGTCCCCGGTGACCGGAATTCCCGCTCCATGCTCCAGCTCACCGACCTCGACCGCGACGGTGACACCACCATGGTGAACGGCGAGCTGAGCACCGGGAACCTGGTGCGTGCCTGCCAGCCCGGACAGCGTGGCGGCCAACCAGGCCGGGTCAACCGGGGCGCCTACTGCCACGGTTGACCCGGCCTCGACTTCACTCGTTCGGGTGGTAACGTTTCTTCGCGCAATCCCGATGAAGTCAGATTGGGCCTTTATATTCACGATCCGTAGATCGCTTACAGGAGCTATTCCCATGGACGGCACGTTAGGGTCGGGCCCTTCGCAGAGCCTTAATATGAGCTTAAGTAAACCCGCCGGTCCGGCATCCGACCTGTGGTCATGAGATCCAAGACGGCCTGCTCATCGTCGCCGTCCACGCTTACCAACCACAGCCTTAGCTACTATGAAGGCAATCCACGGCGTCGCGGTCAGTTGACCTGAATATCACTAAGTGCACGTCGTTAGTGCGCGATTGATCTCCGTGACGGCATCTGCGACAGCGGGCTCGGTCGGACTTCGATCTCTTTCATCCGGCGGACGTAACTCTGGTAGTGCCGGCGCGCCTCACCGAAGCGGCCGGCGTCGAGCAGGACACCGACGAGACTGAGATTGGCCTCCTCGTCGTAGTGGTCTTGCTCGAGCAGGCGCAGCGTGTGACGCACCGCTGCGTCGGTATCGCCAGCGTCGCGCAGCCGTGCAGACAATGCCCGAAGGAGCGCGATGTAGGTGGCCCGGACTTCTTCGGCCAGCGCCCCGGCCCACTCCTGGTAGGGGTCGTCCTCGAGGAAATCTCCCGTGTGGGCGGTGACGGCTGCCAGCAGCCGCGCGGTGGCATCCGGCTGTCTGATCCGGTCCGCGTCGAGGGCAGCGATGGCTCGAGCGAGAAAGTCCTCGACGTCGACGCTGACTTGGGCCCGGTTCAACGACACCGCGCCGCCGCTGGTGTCCAATGGTCCCTCACCGGCTGGGTCGGGCTGCAGCACATCGCGGACCGTGGAAAGCAACACGGAGAGCCGGTTGCTGGCCAGGGCCGGACCGACCCTGGGCCACAACAGCTCCATCAGCTGATCACGGGGGGTCGGCCGGCGACGTGCCACCAAGATCTTCAACAGGTCCCGAGCCTTCTTCGACTTCCACGCAATATTCGGAATCGGGACACCGTGGCGGATTACCCGGAATACCCCGAGCGTCTGGATGGATACCGCGGGCGCGGAACGAACCAGCACGCCTAGTGGTCCCGCGGTCCGTCGCGACGCGACGTCGACGCCGTGATCCCGAAGCAGCTGGTCCGCCAGGTCGGCGTCGATGCTGGGAATGGGCGCGCCGATGCGGGCGGCGACGACTCTGGCCGCGGCCTCCTCGAGGCGGCAGCCCGTCTCCTGCCAGATGTCGATCGCCTCTCGAAGCGGGGTGGCATCCACGGCAGGATCAACGGAGGCCAGCACGCTCAAAGTGATGGCCTCCGCCAGGCCTGGATCGTCCCGCCGTTGCCGCGCGGCCACCGCAGCCCGATCGGCATCCACTGAAGCGCCATGCTGGTCACCACCCATCAACTTGACCCAGCCACGGGCCAAGAATGCCGATACCTCGCGAAGTCCCTCACCCAAGCCCACAGCGCGATCTGCAAGGTCACGAGCTAACTCGGGGTCATCAGTGGCGCCGATGCGTGCGAGGCCGACCAGGGCCGCGCTAAGGCCGAACACATCATGGCGCGGCTCGGCGAGCGCTAGGGCCTCCTCGTACTTCGCCCGGGCTCGAGCCAACTCGCCCCTGGTCCGGTGCAGATCTCCCAGGCCGCACAGTGGCCACGCCAGAAATCGCGAGCTGATGCGCTGAAAGAGGTCGGCAGCGGCGGTGAAGTCAGCCGCCGCCTCCTCCAACATCCCGAGGCGACCGCGGGCGCGGCCGCGGATGGTCAACGCATGCGCGATGACGAACGGATCCTCGCATTGCTCGCCGAGGTTCAAGGCGATCTGGGCATCGGCCAGGGCCTGCCGCGGTACACCCATCTCGAACTGGTGAAAAGCCCGGCTAGTCCGAATCCACATCAGCGCAAGCAGGTCGTCACGTACCTCCGCGCTGCGCAAGGCGTCGGTGAAATGGGTCTCGGCTTGCCGCGAATTGCCCTCGGCGGCGGCGAGCAGCGCCAAGACGTGATGGACACTGGACCACGCACGTTGCTCACCGCACCGTTGAGCCGCAGCATGCGCTCGAAGGGCCACCTTCCGAAGACCGACCAGATCGCCGGCCATCCGGTGGGCGCTCGCCGACAGCGCCAGCGCTTGCACCTCGTCGGAGGTGTCCTCCCGAGCTAGCCGGGTCCGCCCGGTCACCGTGTGAACCTCATCGAAGTCGCCTTGGGCGAAAGCGATCAGGCCGACCCGCCAGGAGAGCGCAGGCTCCAGCTCGCCTTGGTCCTGACCGGCGCGCTGAAAGTGCTGCAGCGCCTGCGCCCACTGCCCCCGCACCTGCTGCGCCTGCCCGAGAACTCGTTGGATCCGCGGATCGTCGAGGTAATCGGACGGCAACTGGGCGGCTTCCAACACAGCGTCGAGTTGGCCGTGCTGCACCATCTCACCACCATGATCGACCAGTAGTGAGGCACACGCGGCATGATCACCCGCTGCCAACAGATGCCGCAGGGCTTGCGCCTGTTCCCCCCGCGCGAGGCACTCAGTGGCCGCCGCCACGTGCAGCGCGCTGCGCTCGCCTGCCGACGGCACCGCATCGTGTTCGAAGAAGTCCTGCAACGGACGCACGAGCGACCAGCCGGCGCGGTCTCCACCGCTGCGCCGCACGAGCCCCTGGCGGCTCAGTTCGGCGAGCACGGTCGTCGGATCAGTGAACCCGCAGGCGATCTCTGCTGTGGAACCGACCTTTCCGAAGATCGCTAACCTGCGCAGGAGCTGCTGAACCCACTCGGGCGCCGCGCCGATGACCTCCTCGATCAGGTAGCCATGGAATCGCTCGCCGGGATGGGCCAGCTGCCCCACTGCACTGAGGCGCTGATCCGTCCGGACCCCCCGCAGCATCTCTACCGCACAATGCACGGCGGTGGGCCAACCGCCAGTGTGCTCCCAGACTTGTGTGGACAGTCCAGGCGGATCCGTTCCCACCGTCTTGCGCAGCAGCGCCTCCACATCGGCGACGTCGAAGGCAAGGTCTGGCGCATGGATCTCCGCGACAAGACCGCGTCCCCGCAGCCGCTGCAGGGAAAAGGGGAGGTCACCTCGGGATATCAGGATCAGATGCAGCCGGTCCGGTGCTTGCTGACACAGAGCCTCCACGACGGCCGCCGCATCGCTGTCCGGCTGTAGCGCGTGGACGTCGTCGAGAACCAGAACGAGGTCTTCGCTCAGGCAACTGTGCAACCAACCGCAGATGGCCTCCGCCGAGCCGGCGACTTCGTCGGTGTTCAGGGCCGCTGTGCCCGGCATCGGCGCCGACACCGACACGTGGCCCAGCAGTGCCGTGAACAGGCTGGCCAGCATGCGCTCCGCATCCGCCTTGTGGTCCTCGTACCGCAGCCACGCAGTAGGCCGGCCACCCGACCAGGTCGCCACCGCAGTGGTCTTGCCCCAGCCGGCGGCGCCAATCACCAAAGTGATCCGGCGCTTCGACGCACGGTCCAGTAGCTCGTCAACTGACGGGCGTTTGATTCGCTCTTCAGCCGGCCCGGACGGGTTCGGCTCAGCAAACGGCGCCACCCTATTGACCACTCCTTGTCTCGTGCTCCTCACTTAAACGGCGCTCGGTCGGGTATCGTGACCGACCAGTAGCAGTGGGTAGTTGACTTCATCACGCCTGATTGATCGAATTCATCCGAACGTTCAGTAGTTAGGTCCCCACGGGCTGACAGTACCTCCGGGCGCGTTGTTTAGATCCTGTTTGATAAATATTCGCTCGAGACGGTTCAAACGTTATGTCTCGCACCCTCCGTAGCCATTTGCGCACAGCACGTGAAAAATTGAATGGGCCGCCACGGCTGATTGATGGCTTGTGAAAACGGGAGCACGGCACGACCCCGTTGAGCAGATCAGCGACGTACTTGCGATCTCCAGTGTGGCCGCAGGCCGCTGCGCGTTGAGCACATGGACCTGTCGCGGCGCGCAGCCTGAACCACGACGCCGCCACGCCACGCAGAACCGGGCTTCAGCCCCGGGCCGGTAGTACAGACCGGAGTGGATCACTTCACTGCTGCAGCCGGTCTGGTGCATCGCCCAGCAGGGTTCCTTCTCGCAGACCGGGACGCCGTGCCCGCGGGCTCGCCGGGCGCGCGCCACCGCCAGCCCGACAATCCCACCCCCGATGAAGCCGACGTGCACCATTATATTTTCACCACCTCACGCAGACCTGTGGCTGATGGTGCAGAGCTCGCCTACACTCCTGATCAGGCACCCGCTGTGACGGCGGTTGCGAGGGGCAGGTCTTACCAGGAAGTGAAGTTCTCGGGAAAGAAGATTAAGGGGGATCGTATGAGGATCGCGGAAGTCTTCACATCTGGTTACTATGGCGGCGATGGCTGCGTCTGCGAGGACAACTTCAACTACGGCAACGCTTCCGACTACGGCTACGAAAACCGTAATCGCCGCCTCGGGGACGACAGGGCTGGCGACTTCAACGATCGCGACACCCCCGTACCGATGTTCAGGGGAAATCGGGCGGGTCCGATCTCGTAAGACGCCGCGACGCGGTGGAGTTCTCACCGGCGTCCAGCCCGCGGGGGAGTTGGGCGTCGGTCAGAACCGGCCTTTTCGCCGACGAGCGTATCTTGACCTGCGAATTCGGCGCCGAATGTCGTCGGTGGGCCGGCCCGAGCACGGTGGGATGGGCGCTGACCCGCGGCACGCCGTAGCCGGCCATCGCGGCATCGACGGCTCCCTTAGGGGGATATCGCGCCTGGCTGGCACGT
>JBGSWT010000698.1:0-3772 GCA_041751815.1 Pseudonocardiaceae bacterium | reverse complement strand
AGCAGCTCGGCCAGGCTGCGGGAGGCCACCAGCTCCATCACCACGAACGGTGCGGCGCCCTCCCGTGCCACGTCGTAGAGGGTGACCACGTTGGGGTGTGACAGCGCGGCGATGGCCCTGGCTTCCCGCATGGTCCGTTCCCGCAGCGCGTCGGCTTCGGCTTCCGGGATCCCCGGCGGCAGCAGCACCTCCTTGACCGCGACCGGCCGGCCGAGCACCTCGTCGTGGGCCGACCACACGGTGCCCATCGTGCCCCGACCCAACACCGCGCTGAGCCGGTAGCGCCCCGCCACCAGACGGGGTGAGGGCTTGGTCACTGCCACATGATGCCCTGCGTTGTGGTTGCCGCTGGCGTGTGCCATACAGAGCTGATGGTGGACAAGACCTCAGAATCGGGCTTTGCGATCAAGCCGGTGTACCAGTCGGACGACATTGCGGACGGCCTGGCGGACCGGCTTGGGCAGCCGGGGGAGTTCCCCTTCACCCGCGGGGTGTACCCGACCATGTACACCCGGCGTCCCTGGACGATGCGCCAGTACGCCGGATTCGGTACCGCCGCTGAATCCAACGCCCGTTACCACCAGCTGCTGCGGGCTGGGCAGACCGGCCTGTCGGTGGCCTTCGATTTGCCCACCCAGATGGGTTACGACTCCGACGAGACCATCGCGCACGGCGAGGTCGGCAAAGTCGGGGTGGCCATCGACTCGATCGAGGACATGCGAAGGCTGTTCGACGGTATCCCGTTGGATGAGGTATCCACCTCGATGACTATCAATGCACCCGCGAGCCTGCTACTGCTGCTTTACCAGTTGGTGGGCGAAGAGAACGGAGTGCCGGGCTCGAAGCTCACCGGGACAGTTCAGAACGACGTGCTCAAGGAGTACATCGCACGGGGCACCTACATTTATCCACCGGCACAATCCCTGCGCCTCACCTCCGACATCTTCGGCTACTGCAAGGCCGAGATCCCGCGCTGGAACACGATCTCGATCTCCGGTTACCACATGGCCGAAGCGGGCGCGAATCCCGCGCAGGAGATCGGTTTTACGCTCGCTAACGGAATCCAATACGTGCAGGCGGCGCTGGATGCCGGGATGGCCGTCGACGAGTTCGCCCCGCGGTTGTCGTTCTTCTTCGTCTCCCGTACCACGCTGCTGGAGGAGGTCGCGAAGTTCCGTGCCGCCCGGCGGATCTGGGCTCGGCTGATGAAAGAGCGCTTCGGCGCGCAGAACCCCAAGTCGCTGATACTGCGATTCCATACGCAGACCGCCGGGGTGCAGCTCACCGCCCAGCAGCCCGAGGTCAACGTGGTCCGGGTCACGACGCAGGCGATCGCCGCGATTCTCGGCGGTACCCAGTCCTTGCACACCAATGCCTACGACGAGGCGATCGCCCTGCCCACCGAAAAGGCCGCCCGGCTGGCCCTGCGAACTCAGCAGGTGCTGGCTTTGGAGACTGATCTGTCGTCCACGGTGGATCCCTTTGCCGGCTCCTACGCCATCGAGGCGATGACCGACGAAGTCGAGGCCGCCGCAGTGGCCTTGATCGAGCAGGTGGACTCGTTCGGTGGTGCGGTGCACGCCATCGAGGTGGGCTTCCAGAAGTCGGAAATCGAGCAGACCGCGTACCGCACTGCGAGGGAAATCGACTCCGGCGACCGCGTCGTCGTCGGGCTCAATCGCTACCGGCTCGACACTGAGGACCGCTATCAGCCTTTGCGGGTGGATCCGATGATTGAGGACAGTGCCCGGACGCGGCTCGGTGCGCTGCGGTCGTCGCGATCGTCTGCGGATGTCGAGAGCGCCTTGGGCAAGCTGCGCAAGGCCGCGGCGGGCAGCGACAACATGCTGTATCCGATGAAGAGCGCACTGGCCGCTCGCGCCACTGTGGGCGAGGTGTGCCACGCACTGCGCGACGTGTGGGGTACGCACGTGCCCCGAGAAAGCTTCTGATCTACGTCGGGCAGAATCACGGGATGAGTACAGCGGCAGCCGCCCTCGCTCCCCGTGCCGTTCCCGCGAGCAGATCGGCGCTGTACGGTTTACAGACGCCCGACGTGGAGTCCCGGCAACAGCCGGAGATCCGGGTACGGGCCTGCTCTGAGGCGGAGGCATCGGCCATCGGGTGCGCCCACGAGGTGACCCGGGTTACCCCCGTCTACCTCGACTTCGTGCGATTGATCGGCGGAGTATCCCGGCGCCGCATGGCACCGGTGATGCCCGCCGGAGGTGCCGTGTGACTGCGCTGGAATCCGCTTTGCTGCACCCAGCCGGGGTGTCGTCGCCGCCCGCGCCGGACGCCGCGGTCGGTCGCGGTCCGTCCTGGTTGGACGGATGGCTGTCGAGCCACGGCGCGGATCTGGTCGCCTGGCGCAGGCACCTCCACGCGCATCCGGAACTCGCCTTCCACGAAAAGGACACCACGGCGCTGATAGCCGAGCAGCTTGCCAGCGCCGGCCTGCGCCCCACGCTGCTGCCCGGGGGTACCGGCCTGATGTGTGACATCGGTACCGGCTCGCGGTGCGTGGCGCTGCGCGCTGACCTTGACGCGCTGGCCCTGCCGGAAACGACCGGTCTGCCGTTCGCGTCCGCTGTGGACGGTGTCATGCACGCTTGCGGGCACGACGCGCATACCGCGATCCTGATCGGCGCCGCACTCGCTCTGGCGTCTGCCCCGGCGCTACCCGGCCGGATACGGGTGATCTTCCAGCCGGCCGAGGAGGTGATGCCCGGCGGTGCACTCGACGTGCTTGCCGCCGACGGCCTGTCCGGTGTGGATCGGATCTTCGCTCTGCACTGCGATCCACGATTGCCGGTCGGCCGGTTCGGAACCCGGGTCGGCCCGATCACTTCGGCGGGTGACCTACTCGAGTTGCGGCTGTCATCGCCCGGCGGGCACACGTCTCGGCCGCATCTCACCGCGGATCTAGTGCATGCGCTGGGCACGGTGATTACCGGCTTGCCTGCGCTGCTGTCCCGCCGGGTCGACCCACGTTCGGGCACGGTGCTCGTCTGGGGCGCGGTGCAGGCCGGACAGGCGGCGAACACGGTTCCGCGTGAGGGGTTGCTACGTGGCACCCTGCGCACCGGGGACCGTGAAACCTGGGCCGAACTGGAGCCGCTGGTCCGCGAGATCGTCAGCGCCCTCCTTGCGCCCACCAGGGTCGGGTTCGACCTGCGACACGTCCGCGGCGTGCCACCGGTGGTCAACGAGCCGGTCAGCACCAGGCTGCTGCGCGACGGTGTCACCGCAGCGCTCGGTGCGGATGCCCTGGCCGGGACCAAACAGTCCCCCGGTGGTGAGGACTTCGGCTGGTACCTCGAACATGTACCCGGGTCAATGGGTCGCCTCGGTGTCTGGTCCGGTGTGGGCCCGCAGCACGACCTGCACCACTCCGACTTCATCCTCGACGAGCGTGCGCTGCCGCTCGGCGTGCGGATCATGGTGCACACCGCCCTAGCCGCCCTCACCTAACCCCTCCCCCCGCCGGGCGTGTCGTGCTCCCACGCTCGGTGTGTCGCGCTCAGATGCCCGGTGTGTCGCGCGCGGGTGCTCGGTGTGTCGCACTCTGGCGCTCGGTGTGTCGCCTCGAGGTGCCCGGCTGTTGTCCACACCGACGCGGTGATCCACAGGCGCACACTCCGACGCTCGCGGTTGGGTATGGGTCGGGCGAGGCTCACGAGGTGCTCACCCTTCCGGAAAACCTTCGCGGCCCACAGACACCCGCCCAGCTACGCGCCGCTCTTGGTCGCCGAACCCTGGACAGGATGCG
>JBGSWT010000697.1:0-7124 GCA_041751815.1 Pseudonocardiaceae bacterium | reverse complement strand
CTTCTCCGAGCGGATCGCCCGCTTCCTGGGCACCGGGCGGTTCCTTGCGGTACAGACGGTCTTGGTCCTGGTGTGGATCGCGGTGAACCTGGCGGCGGTGTCGCTGCGCTGGGACCCTTACCCGTTCATCCTGCTCAACCTCGCGTTCTCCACGCAGGCGGCTTACGCAGCGCCGCTGATCCTGCTGGCGCAGAACCGCCAGGACGACCGCGACCGGGTCGCGCTGCAGGAGGACCGGGCCCGGGCCGAGCGCACCAAGGCCGATACCGAATACCTGGCCAGGGAGCTCGCCTCGCTGCGATTGGCCGTTGGCGAGGTGGTCACCCGGGACTTCCTGCGATCTGAGCTCGTGCGGCTGACCGAGCACAAAGAACTGGGATTGACGGACTCCACTGCACCGGATCGGACTGGGCCGGAACGGTCCGGCTCCCGGCGTGGTGGACGGGGCTGACCGCAGCGCCGACGGGTGAGCGCCGACACCGTGACACCCGATGACGCCGGATTCGATGCGCCTAGCATGGGAGGGGCTCACACCCAACCAGAAGGTCGGTGCTACCCGTGGCCTCCACCCAGACCGTCCCGTCAGTCGAGGCGGTTCGCACTGCGCTGAACGGGGTGCACGACCCCGAGATCAACCGGCCGATCACTGAGCTGGGCATGGTCAAGGACGTGACCGTGGCTGGTGACGGCACGGTCGGAGTAGCGGTGTGGCTCACCGTCGCCGGCTGCCCGATGCGTGACACCATCACCTCCCGGATCACCACTGCGGTGTCCGCCCTACCGGGTGTGCGTGACGTACGGGTGGAGCTCGACGTGATGAGCGACGCCCAGCGCACCTCGTTACGCCGCCAACTGCGCGGCACCGCCGAGGAGCCGCGGATTCCCTTCGCCGAACCGGGATCACTGACCCGGGTGTATTGCATCGCCTCCGGCAAGGGTGGAGTCGGCAAGTCCTCGGTGACGGTGAACCTGGCAGCCGCGATGGCCGATCGGGGCGTGTCCGTGGGAGTAGTGGACGCAGACATCTACGGGCACTCGGTACCGGGCATGCTCGGCACCACCGCCCGGCCCACCCAGGTGGAAAAGATGATCATGCCGCCGACCGCGCACGGCGTGAAGGTCATCTCCATCGGCATGTTCACCAAGGACAACACCCCAGTGGTGTGGCGGGGACCGATGCTGCACCGCGCACTGCAACAGTTCCTTGCCGACGTGTTCTGGGGCGACCTCGACGTGCTGCTGCTCGACCTACCGCCGGGCACCGGCGACATCGCCATCTCGGTAGCGCAGCTCGTGCCCAATGCTGAGATTCTGGTGGTCACCACCCCGCAGCGGGCCGCCGCGGAAGTGGCGCAACGAGCGGGAGCGATCGCGTTGCAGACTCGCCAGCGGCTGATCGGTGTGGTGGAGAACATGTCGTGGCTGCAGATGCCGGACGGCTCGCGCAACCACCTCTTCGGTTCCGGTGGAGGTCAGGTGGTCGCCGACTCGCTGACCCGCGCGCTGGGCAGCGAGGTTCCGCTGCTGGGTCAGGTGCCGCTGGACCCGCAGCTACGCGAGACCGGTGACGCCGGCACGCCCCTGGTGCTGACCGATCCCGGATCGCCGGCATCGGTCGTGCTGCGGGGGATCGCCGACCGGCTCGCAACCCGATCGCGCGGTCTAGCCGGGCGACTGCTGTCGGTGACTCCCCAGTCCCGGTGACTGCGTACCCGGTGTGGGATCAGGTCGCGTCGGGGTCGAACGGTGCCCGCTCCCCTGGCTGCAGCGGCCGGGGAATCGGCATCCCGCGCCCGGTGGGGGTGGCGTAGCCGTTAGGTTTGATCACGCCCCCGAAGGGCTCACTGTCCGAATCATCGAGCAGGTGACGAGTGATCGCGCTGCGCGGGTTGAAACCACGCAGCCCACGGAGATCCTCCAGTGGTTGCCGGAGTTCGTCGAACTCCGGGCCTAGCTCGGAGCGAAGCTGCTCGCGGGCCCCGGTGGCGTACTCACGCACCTGGCGCACGGTGCGGCCCAGCCACGCCGCGGCCGAGGGCAGGCGTTCCGGGCCCAGGATGAACAACCCGCCGACGACGAGTACCAGGAACTCCCCCCAGCCGATGTTGAACATCCCGCGCACCTCCGATAGCCAGCTCGAGCGAGCCGGGATCAATCCGACTTCAGCGTGACGGTGACCACCAGCGGCCGTCCATCACGAACCAAGGAAATCGGCACCCGTTCACCAATAGCATGCTCGCGTACCGCGACGATGAGCCCGTCTGCACTACCCACGGTCCGGTCGCCGACCTTGATGATCACGTCGTTTTCCAGGATGCCGCCTTCGGCGGCGGCACTGCCCTGCTGCACGTTCTGCACCCGGGCTCCGTCGGACTTGCCGTCGGTCACCGACGCAGCGTTGACGCCCATCTCGGCATGCTGGTAATGCCCGGTGCGGATCAGTTCCTGCGCGATCTTCCTGGCCGTGTCGATGGGGATGGCGAAGCCCAGCCCGATAGAGCCCCCACCTTCGCGGGCGCCCAGGGTACGGATGGCGGTGTTGATGCCCACCACCGCTCCTGCGTTGTTCACCAGCGCCCCGCCGGAGTTGCCGGGGTTGATCGCGGCGTCGGTCTGGATCGCGTCGATCACCGCATTACCGTTGCCGCCATCCCCCTCCAGTCGCACCGGTCGATCCACTGCGCTGACGATGCCGCTGGTCACCGTGCCGGCGAGGCCCAGCGGAGAGCCGATGGCGATGACGGAATCCCCTGGTTGCAGCGTCGAAGACCGGCCCATCTGCGCCACCGTCGGGTTGGCAACCTCCACTTTGACCACGGCGAGATCGGTCTTCGGGTCCCGACCCACGATCCGCGCCGGGACCCGGCTGCCGTCGCTGAACACCGCCTCCAAGGTTGCCTGTGAGGTGGTCGCGGCGGGGGCCACGACGTGGTTGTTGGTCAGCAGGTAGCCCTGACCGTCGATCACCACTCCGGAACCGAACCCTCCCTGGTCGCCGACCCGGAACTCCAGCGACACCACCGCGGGCAACACCCGGCTGGCCACTGCCGCCACCGAGCCCGCCGGACGGTCGGTCGCCGGCTCAACCTGCGCCAGCGTGGCGTCCGGATCGGTCAGCGGATTGCCGTCGGCGGTGAGCCGGCCCACGAATCCGCCCACTCCGCCGATCAACAGCACCATCGCCCCCAGCAGGGCGAGTGCGCGATGGGTTAGCTGACGGCCGAACAGCGCTTCCTGCAGGCTCAACCGGGCTCCCCGCTGCGGCGGGTCGCCAGGATCACGGTGCTGTTCGGCAACCGCGGGGGCTCCCAGTACCGCCGCAGCCCACGGGTCACGCCACGGGTTGCGTCCAGCGCCCTGCGGCCAGAAGTCGTCCTCTCCTGCCGCCCCCTGCTGAGGATGCGCGCCGTTGCGGCCGGGCGGGCGCTGCAACCGCTCAGCCGATCCCGACGGCCTACCAAAGGCTGTCGCCAGCGCATCCGGGGACGAGACAGCGGAGGTCGATAAGCCTCCAGGCGTGCCGGTCGCAGACGAGCCGGCAACAGACGTGTCCCCGGCAGACATGTCATGGGCGGCATGGCCGGGCCAGCGCCGGGAATCATTGGTCTCGACGGCGAAAGCTCCGAGAATTCCCGATGGCCGGCCGAACACCCGTGCCGCCGCTGGGTCCACCTCGGGATGCTGCAGTGGCCTGGGGACGAACCGCGGCGGCCCCGAACGCCCTTGCCTGGCGAAGGGTGTGTCGGGGTTGTGATCCTGCGGCGGGCTCATGGTCTCCGGGGGTTAACTCGGCGCGCTAACAACCACCGAGCCTGCCCGCACCCCGGTGAAGTATGCGTAGCGCTGTTATCGGCCCATCCAACGGTCCAGTACCGAACGTCCCAGTACCGAACGTCCCAGTACTGACGGTCCGCTACCCCAGCGCTGGCCCGCACCCAGCGGGGCGCCGCTACCCAGCGGTGCGGTCGGGGCCCGGCTCGGGTCGGCGATCTCAACAACGGTGCCATCGGCAGCCACCGCCAGCCCATCCGGAGTGCCGGGCAGTTCTGCGGTGTGCGGAATGTCCCGCAACGCGGCGAGCAATTCGGCGGGGACCTGCGGGCACTGCGCCGAACGCATCACGCTGCGGGCCAAGCGCTGCACACCCACCTCCGCGGTGCAGGACTGACAAGCACTGAGATGCTGAGCAGCCCGGTCACGGGCAGCCGCAACGAGCTCTCCGTCGACGAAGGCCACCACCGCATCCACGGTGAGGTGTTGTCCTGCGTTGAGGCCGGCTACCAGACCAGAGAAAGATCGGCCGCGCAGGTCGGTCATCCAGCCTCCTCGTCAGCGAGTCCACGACGCCGTCCGAGCGCCGTCCGCAGCGCCAGCCTACCGCGGTGGATCCGACTGCGGACGGTCCCGAGCTTCACCCCGAGCGTAGCGCCGATCTCTTCGTAGGACAGACCCTCGACATCACAGAGTACGACGGCTGCCCGGAACTCCGGGGGAAGATCATCCAGCGCCTGCTGCAGATCTGGATCGAGGTGGGTCTCGGCATAGACCTGCTCCGGGCTGAGGCCGTCGCCGACCAGCCGGTCGGTGTCTTCGGGCAGGCCTTCCATCCGCAGCCGAGAACGCCGCCGCACCATGTCCAGGAACAGGTTGGTGGTGATCCGGTGCAGCCAACCCTCGAACGTGCCGGGCTTGTAGGAGCCCAGGCTGCGGAACACCCGGATGAATGTCTCCTGGGTGAGGTCCTCGGCGTCATGCGGGTTGCCGGACAGCCGGTAAGCCAGCCGGTAGACCCGGTCGGCATGATCTCGAACCACCTGATCCCAGGACGGTGGCGCCCAGCCCTCGGTGCCGTGAGTCTCGTCCTCAGCTGTGCCGAGGGAGATCGTCTGCCTGGGGGCAGCAGGCTCGCAGAAGCGGGTCTCGGTGGTCATCGGGTGTGTCTTGCACCTCCGGGTCTGGTGACAGTCCACGGTCAAATAATGCAACACCGGGGTGGCTGTCAATGTTTCGTCTTGAGACTTCGTGTTGAGTGGTCTCAGGTTGATGATGGCGGATCAGCGTGTGCCCCAAGTAAGCATCAGGTAAGAGGATCCTGAGAGTGGTCCTGATGCATAAATACACCGATCCGGCGCGGCACCTCTCCATGGAGCCCTACCACGGCGCTACGCTGCGCAACGTGATGTCGACCGGCACCACAGGCGGGCCGCCTGCCCCGGCCGACAGCGCCGTGCGCCAGTACGTGGAGAGGTTCGTCACCGAAGACGCGGTACTCACCGCGGCGCGGGAGCGCGGGCATGAGCTGGGCTGCACCCCGATCGAACCGGGTGGGGGCGCCGCGTTGCGATTTCTGGCCAGCGCACTGTCCGCCCGCGCCGTAGTCGAGGTCGGTACCGGTGCGGGCGTCAGTGGGTTGTGGCTGCTCCGTGGGATGGCTCCTGATGGGGTCCTCACCTCTATCGATGTCGAACCAGAGCACCAGCGCGCTGCCCGCCAGGCGTTCGCCGAGGCCGGGTTCCCGCCGTCGCGCTACCGGCTGATCATGGGCCAGGCTCTGGAGGTGCTGCCCCGGCTCACCGACCGCGGCTACGACCTAGTGTTCGTCGATGCCGCCAAACCGGAGTACCCGCGCTACCTGGAGGTCGGCGCGCGGTTGCTGCGCACCGGTGGGGTGATCGCATTCGACAACGCCTTGTGGGGTGGCAAGGTAGCCGATCCGACGTTTCGGGATCCGTCCTCCTCGGCCCTGCGCGAGGTCGGCGCCATGGTCCGCGGTGACGAGACCCTGGTCCCCTTAATGCTCCCCGTGGGTGACGGCCTCCTGCTAGCCCTCCGCGCCTCGTAACAGCTCGAATGTCTGGTGGGTCTGGCCCACGGACTGCTCAGTGGCCCGCTGCTGGTTTGGTGGCCGACAGGATGCTGTAGAACCACGCGCCGTGCTGCAGCGCCTGGTACTGACGTATCGAAGCGATCACGTTGCCGTGCTGGACGGTGGAGCGAACGCCCGTGATCCGGCCGAACACCGCCAACGGGTAGGTCCAGTACGCCATGCGATACAGCCTGCGCAGCGACGGCCGGGTGTGCACCGTCACGTCATCGAGCTGCGCAGCGGCGAATCCGGATTCGGCCAGATGCGCTAGATGCTCCTCGGGGGTATCGATGTCGGGAACGGCCCAGCCATCCAGCCATTCGTGCAGTAGCCGCTCGCCGGTCTGGTCAAGTGGACGGCCAGCCCTGACGAAGTCAGCAACGACCACCCGTCCGCCGGGACGCAGCAGCCGAGCAGCCTCCCGGTAGAAAGCTGCCTTACGGGGCGCGTGGCACAGGCTCTCCACCGCCCACACAACGTCGAAACTCGCGTCCGGAAAGGGCGTCGCGGTGAAGTCGGCCTGTTCGAAGCGGACACGGTCGGCCAACCCGCGCTGAGCAGCGTGGCCCCGCGCCATCGCGACCTGCTTGCCGGCCAGCGTGATCCCGACGACCTCGGCACCACAGTCCTTGGCCAACCACAGGCTGCTGCCGCCGACCCCGCAGCCCGCATCCAAGACACGCTCGCCCGGCCGGATCTTGGCCCGCGCCGCCAGCACTCGATTCATGTTCTTCAGCGCATCGGCGTGACTGCGAGTGCTGGGATCGGTGTAACCGAAGTGGACTGAGAGGTTGTCGGGGTTGAGCCACAGCACCCGGTAGTCGAGCCAGGTTTCGTCGTAGTAGCCGACGATCGCAGCAGTGAGCGGGTTGGCCGGCGCTGGGTCGACCGGCGGGGGGCCGGACGCCTCATCTCGGGCAGTCATGGATGGTCTCCCAGCGTTGATCGAGTGCAGCCTACCGGGACATGGGATGACGGAGTCATCGATGGATCGGGCGGCGGCGCGCCAGCAGCACCGCAGCCAGCGGCCATATCGCCTGGGCTGCCGCGAGCACCCGCTCAGACAACCCGATCCGAGGACCACCACCGAAGTGCTCGAACCCGAACCAGCCGAGCAGCCCAAGCAGGCACGAGGCGGCAAGAAGCCAGACCGCCGGGCCGGGGCGGACGCCGCGCCGCCACGCCAAGGCGGGCCACAACGACAGCACGGGGAAGATAATCGCTGCGGTGGCGGCATGCGCAGCCGAGTCGCCAGTGA
>JBGSWT010000696.1:0-3932 GCA_041751815.1 Pseudonocardiaceae bacterium | reverse complement strand
GCCCGGCAAGCTGTCAGTGGGCGACGAGGTGATCGTCCGCTCCTGGGGCGAATCCGAGCTGTAGCACGACGCCTCCGCAGCTGTCGCGGCGGCGAGTCGTTTGGCTCGCACGCCGGCCAGGCCCGATGGAGGCAGCCTGATCGCCATGGGACGTTGTTCGGCCCGGGGAATATGCAGACACCGCGGTGCGCGGTACTCCCCGTTGGGAGCGTCGTGATGCTGCGGGTGCACGAGGTTCAGCAGTGCCTGCAAGGCACATTGCGGCGGCCCCTCATACGCCCACACCACGGCCTCGGGAGCGAAGACATCGACCTTGCCGTGTTTCGGCACCCTGGCTGCGGTGATCCGATTGAAATCGCGGATGGTGATCAGATCCACGTAGTGCTCCCACTCATAAACGGCGACCAGGGCGGTCGGCTCAGCCTTGCGTCCGCAGCAGTACAGAGTGAACCCGTCGGCTACCACGTCGAGCAATAACCGTTCCACCTCCGCCGGCAGGCTCACCTGGCAGCCTGGGCCAGAACCTGGTGGCGGGAGCGTGCTCATGTGATCACCAAAGACCGGGTAGATGGTTGATGTCCTAGCTCAGGGCACGCTGCCGTGCTCGTGGTCGACATCGGCCAGACGATCATGGACGTTGATCGGACTCTTGCCGGACATCTGCGCTGTCAGCCTGTGCCACGGGTCGCCGAACTCCATACTGTGCGGCGCATCGCGTAGTCAGGGTTGCTTGGAGGAAGAAAATGGCTCATTCCGGCTCGCTCCCGCGGACGAGGTTGGAACAGGTCGTGCGGCAGCTGCGGCGGACCAATGCCGAGTTCCAGAAAGACTTCGCACGCACGTCGGATCAACTCAACGAGAGGCTCAGCGTGTCGACGCGGCAAGTGGGACGCTGGATGGCAGGCAACCTCGACGGTCTTCCGCATCCGGCTGCCTGCAGGGTTCTGGAGCAGATGTTCGGTGAATGCGCCGAGCGGCTGTTCGGGCCGCCCGATCCCGGGTCTCGCGTTGAGATCGCTACGGTCAAGGTGTTGGAACCGGCGCCGCTCGGCAACGAGCCGGTCGAGGACCTGGCAGTGCAGAGGGAGGTGGCGATGGCCGCCGCCGAATCGGCCCGCTTCGGGCAGTTCGCTGAGCAGTCCAACGTCGGCCCGCACACCTTGGAGCAATTCCGCGCGGACCTTGTGCGGATCGCAACAACTTATACGAACCGACCGGTCTACCCGATCTTCGTTGAGTTGCGGGCGTTGCGGAATCGGGCATTCGAGTTACTGGAGGGCCGTCAGCACCCGGAGCAGACCCGTGAGCTGTACCTGGTGGCTGGTGCGCTGTGTGGGGTGCTCGCCAATGCGTCATTTCATCTGGGTTGGCTGCCTGCGGCCGAGACGCAGGCACGTACCGCATTTCTGTGTGCCGAGCTGGCCGGGAGCAATGCGCTACGCGCTTGGGTGCGGGGTACGCAGAGCTTGGTGGCGTACTGGGACGAGCGGCCCCGCGCCGCTGTCGAGCTGGCCGCGGACGGCTGGCGCTATGTCCCGGAGGCTGGGACGGCCCGGGTCCGGCTGGCCTCGATCGAAGCTCGGGCGCAGGCTCGGCTGCGCGATCAGCGCGCCACCGAGAATGCCATCACTCGCGCCGATCAGGCCCGGAACGAGGTTCGGGGGCCAGACGATCCGGGCGGGGTGTTCGCCTTCCACCAAGCCAAGCAGAGCCTCTATACCGCGACCGCCCGGCTGTGGCTCGGCGGACCGGACAGCTACACCGACGCTGAGCGGGACGCGGCTCATGCCGTCGAACTCTACGAAGCCGACCCCCCGGAGCAACGCCGCCTTGGTGAGCTGTGTCTGGCCCGGTTGGACCTCACTGCGACCCGGCTCGGCCGCGACGATCTCGACGGCGCGGCCGAACAACTCCAGGGTGTGCTTGCCATCTCCGCTCAGCGTCCCATTGAGCCTGTCTCACGCCGCCTGAACCAGGTAGGCCGCGCGCTGCAGCGACCGAGGTACCAGACCAGCGCACTCGCGCTGGATCTGCACGACCAGATCAGCAATTTCACTCGCGCCGCTGCGCCCCCAGCGCTGCCCGGAGCCGATGGCTGAGTGCCTCAATCATGGGTAGCGTGCCGGACCCGGGCCGAATGGGGGCTGCGATCGCCGCGCAGATCATGACCAACGGCCACACTGTCCTGTGGTGTCCCGATGGGCGTAGCCCGGCCACCCACCATCGAGCGAAGGACGTGGGACTGCGCTCGGCCTCATTCGGGCAACTGATCATGGAAAGTAAGATCGTCTTGTCGATCTGCCCACCCGCCGTGGCCGAACAGGTCGCCACCGAGGTCGCTGAGGCCGGGTACCGCGGTGTCTACGTCGAAGCGAACGCGATCAGCCCCGCACGTGTGCACCGGATCGCCGCCCGGTTCACCGAAGCGGGTGCAATAGTCGTCGACGGATGCATATTCGGGTCGCCGCCCGGCGGGCAACCCCCCGCTCGGCTCTACCTTGCCGGAGCCCTCACCGCGAGCCGCCAGGTCGCGGACCTGTTCACCGACTCGTTGGCCGAACCCGTCGTGCTCGGGGATTACCCGGGCCAGGCCAGCGCGCTGAAGATGGCCTTCGCCTGCTTCCAGAGGACCAGCCGCACCGCCGCCGCGCTCGCCCACGCCCTCGCCGATGATCATGATGTCACCGACGCTCTGCTGACCGAGGCGCAGCGTATGCCCCGTGACATCCTCGTCAACCGGGACTTCCTGCTCAGTGTCGCCGCCCGGGCCTGGCGCTGGGCGCCGGAGATGCGCGAGGTCGCCGACACCCTGGACGCCCAGGAGCTGCCCGGCGCCCTTGCGCTGGCC
The DNA here is from genome assembly GCA_041751815.1 of Pseudonocardiaceae bacterium. Lineage (GTDB taxonomy): Bacteria > Actinomycetota > Actinomycetes > Mycobacteriales > Pseudonocardiaceae. The sequence continues at coordinate 1,084 of JBGSWT010000696.1, read as the reverse complement.
ACTGCCGACGTCCTACAGCTCTGGACCGACACGGACCAGCCGACCGACCCTGCCAGCATCCTGCAGCAGCTCCACGCACGCCCTTCATAAGCGGGCCTGAAACGGGACTCATCGGTGAGCGGTCGCGGTGTCCAGGCTCTCGAGCCAGGCCTTCCACGCCGGCTGCTCGCGCTGCACGTATCCGGGGGCATCGTCAGAGAACAGGTAACCCTGGATTGCGGTCATGGTCGAGCCGTCGCCCTTGCCGTGGGCGGAGAACCCAAGAAAACCGGGGACGGGATCGGTGACGCGCAGCAGCATCTCGCCCTGGCCGAGCCGCTCGACGTGCCCGGTGACTCCGCGGGTGTCGACCGGTTTCCCGACCGCTGCGACACCGAGTGCCTCACACATGGCCGAGAACACCTGGCCGCTGGCGCCCGGGACGTCGGCGGCGACCTCCAGGGTGGTGACCCGCTGGCCCGGGAAGTGGGCCAGGTAGAGGCGAAGGTTGTCGAAGAACGGCAACCAGTGCTTCTTCGCCTCGTCGAAGAATTCCTGCTCCCAATCGGCACCCGTGCCGAAAGCGTTGGTCATGACGTGGACCACGCAGGTGCCGCCGGACTGCGCCTCGACGAGGAACTCGGTGACCATCGGGGTGACGCTGTCGACGTCGTGGCCGGTGAGGGTCGCCCATTCCGGCTCGGAGTATTCGAGGCGGCGGGGTGGGTCCCAGCCGGTGATCGTGCCCGGCGAATCGGTATCGCCCATGTGAAGCACGATCGCTCCGCCTTCGTATTCCTCCACGTCGGTGGGCAAGAACCAGGAACTGATGCCGTTGGTGGTGGCGATGGCGTCCCACACCTGCGCGGGCGTGCCCGGCACCTCAACGGAGAAGGCCATGCGGAGGGGGGTATTGGGCCTGATCATGCGAACTCCTCGGATTTGGGGTGGGCGGCGACGACGAGCCGGTACGGCCGCCCGTCGTCGTGGTGATAGCGAGCTGCGAGATCAAGCACGGCGGCGGTGAGCTCACCGGCGAAGGCGGCGCGGTCCTCGGCCGACCGGAAGCGGATCTCGGTGTCGATGGCCATGGTGGGCAGTCGCT
>JBGSWT010000695.1:0-2246 GCA_041751815.1 Pseudonocardiaceae bacterium | reverse complement strand
CAGCGCAGCCAGCGACTCGGCGTCGAACATCGTGTGGTGGGCGTTGTAGATCCAGCGCGGTACACCGCGGGCGTCGACGCCCTGGTGGGCGGCCCGGTCGGAGTGGCCACCGAGGATCCAGTAGTTCGCCTCGGCGGTGTCAATTTCGCCGCGCACCCACTGCCCGGCAACGAATCGGGCGTCCGGCACGCCGATGTCCAACCGAGCACCGGGCCGCATCACCCGGGCCCACTCACGCAGGGTCGGCTCAACAAGCTCGTAGCTCTGGTGTTCAAGCACGTGGTTCGCGCGCAGCCCGTCGACCGAAGCGGTGGCGAACGGCAACGGGTCGATCCAGCTGATCACTTCGATATCGGGCAACGGGAGGATGTCGACGTGCACGTCATACTCGGGATGCGGCTTCTCCCCCGCGCCGATCTCGACCTTCACCGGTCATCCAACGGGAGCCCAAACCACTCGATCACAGTCGCGACAATAGGGGCTGGAGCCGCCCTCCTCGGCTAGATTCCGATCGTGTCTTCCGCACAGGTGCCGCTGTGGGTACCGATCATCGTCGCCCTCCTCGGCTTCGTCGGCGTGCTCGGCGCACAGGTGATTGCGACGTGGCGGGAGGACCGGCGCTGGCAGCGCGAGGAAGTGCGCTGGGACCGTGATCGCCGCGGGAGAGGGATAATCGCAGTTATGAGGGTCGGGTAGACGCATACGCCCAGTTCATAGGGGCTATTGAGAGCTTCGACTGGCTGATGTTCCCCGCGTACAACGCCACCCGACTTGGCCACGTCGCCACAGACGACATGATGACCGACGTACGAGTGGCCAGAGACGAGGCCCGAAAGGCGCTTGGTGTGGTCAACTTGCTGGCACCGGAGCAGATCAGAACCAAGTTGAGCTCTGTACTAGTGACGAGGTCTACGTTGGCCATGCGACTCCTTCGGGGAGCCGCAGATCCAGCGGACTGCGCACGGCTGTGGACCAAGGCGCAGCGGGCCTATCGGCAGCTGCGCGCGGAAATGCGACGGGATCTCGGGTTCGACGCCGAGCAACTACCTGAACCTGAATCCACCGACTCGATTGTTCAGTGATCGCGCGCCATGCCGTGCCAACCGCAACGGAGATCCGTGCTCGACGACGCGGTAGCGCGGCCATCAGATGTCTGGCCGGACGCATGCGCAGCTCTGACCTTCACTGCTGCTCGATCTTCTTGATCACCTTTGCGGGACGCCCTGCGACGACTGTGTAGGCCGGCACGTCCTCCAGCACCAGAGCGCCGGCGGCGACCACTGCGTGTTTGCCGATGCGCACGGGCCCGAGCACCATCGCGTGGCTGGCCAGCCAGACACCCTCCTCGATCACCACGTCACGGCCGGACCGGGGGTAGGTGGTCTGCCGCTCCCGGCCGAACTTGGTGATGTCGTGGGTACCGGTGAGCACCGCGACCTCGTGCCCGAAGAAGGCGTACTCGCCGATGGTGATTTCCCCACCGGACACGTTGAACAGCGCGTTGTTCACGATCGCCGTGGGGTCGATGTGCAGGCGCTCAAGTAGGCCGTGCACCTGGTAGCGGTAGAGCGGGTCCGCACTGTCACCGTGGGTGTAGCGGTTGCGTTCTTCGGCCATCAGGCGCTGCAGTGGACCACGCAGCACACGGACTAGAAGATCATCCAGCATTGACATGATCGAAAGCCTAGTTCGGGCGGCACCGTGACGCCGACCGGGAGGCCGGTTGCCCTCCGCGCAGCCAAGTGGGCAGGCCGGCCAGTGTGACTGCGTGCCCGCTCGGTCCCGTTCGAGGTGGTTGAAGGGCACGCCGAGCTGACGACGACGCAAGGTCAGAACGGTGGGATATCCGCGCTGGGTTCGGGTGGTGGGTCCGGCTCGGGATCGGGTGGTGCATCCTCCCAGATCTCGGTGGTTTCCCCACCATCGAGGGGCATCGTGAGTGGGTATGGAAGCTGGCCGCGGGGGATGGGGTCGAGCAGCGGTTCGAGGATCGCCGGTGGCTCGTGCTGGTAGACGTGGCCCAATCGGCTGGTCCAACGGAACACGCCGGGGTGGGGCTGGTGCAGCGACCAACCGCCCTCGCCCTTCAGCCGATGGTCGTGACGGCAGGCGTCACCGAGGTTGCCCACCACGGTCGGGCCGCCGTAGGCGTAGTCGACGGTGTGGTCTTTGTCGGCGGTGTGGGCGGGGGCGCGGCAGCCGATCATGACGCAGTACCGGTCGCGGATCTCCAGGTAGCGACGCAG
>JBGSWT010000694.1:0-4817 GCA_041751815.1 Pseudonocardiaceae bacterium | reverse complement strand
GCGGCGACGGGAAGGCGGCTGTCGGGCCGATGCTGCGCGAGTACGTGATGGGGGAGGCGATGCACGCGCTCGGCATTCCCACCACGCGTGCGCTCGCGGTGGTGGCCACCGGCGAGCAGGTCGCGCGAGAGACGATGTTGCCCGGTGCGGTGCTCACCCGTGTCGCGGCGAGCCATGTTCGCGTCGGCACGTTCGAGTACGCGGCAGCGCACGACGATCCGACGCTCGTGCGGCGCCTCGCCGACCACGCGATCGCACGTCACCACCCCCACGCCCTCGACGCCGAGAACCCCTACGTCGCCTTCTTCGAGGCCGTCGTCGACACCCAGGCCTCGCTGGTCGCTCGCTGGATGCTCGTCGGGTTCGTCCACGGCGTCATGAACACCGACAACATGACGATCTCCGGCGAGACGATCGACTACGGCCCGTGCGCGTTCATCGACGCCTTCGACCCTGCCACCGTCTTCAGTTCGATCGATCGCGGCGGTTGCTACGCGTATGGCAACCAGCCGGACATCGCGCAGTGGAACCTGGTGCGGTTGGCCGAGACGTTGCTGGCGCTGTTCGATGTCGAGGCGGATACGGCGCGTGCGGCCGCGACCGACGTGCTGCGGTCGTTCCCCGACCGCTGTCAGGCGTACTGGGGCCACGGGATGCGTGCCAAGCTGGGCATAGCCGAGAGCCGGCCCGAGGATGGCGCGCTGATCGACGACCTGCTGGCGCTGCTGCATGCACAGGGGGTCGACTTCACCTCGTGCTTCCGGGCGCTGTCGTCGCTGGTGCTCGAAGATGCGCCACGCGCACGATCGCTGTTCTCCGAGCCCTCCGCCTTCGACGCATGGGCAGGCCGTTGGCGGGCGCGGCTGTCATCCCAGGCGTCTGACCCGCAAGCGATCGCAGAGGCGATGGGCCGGGTCAACCCCGTCTACATCCCGCGAAACCACCTGGTCGAGCAAGCGCTGGCCGCGGCGAGCGCCGGCGACCTGGGACCGTTCGAACGACTACTCGCCGTGCTCGCCCAGCCGTTTGACGAACGACCCGGTCTGGAGGCATACGCCGCACCGGCCCCGCCGAGCTTCGGCGCGTATCGCACCTTCTGCGGTACCTGACTACGCGCCAGGTCCACCTGTCAACGACGCCGTCACCAATACCAAGCCGCGCCAGCCGCTACCGCCGCCAAACAAGCTCAACTCACATGATCACGATCTACGGCTCGAGTACTAGTTGTCGAGCTGCGGGCAGGGCGAGACGCTCGACTCGCCATGCCCGGTTCAGGTCAGGAAGCCACCTGCCATATCGCTGCTCGGATAGCAGGTTGTCGCGAACTCACAGTTTCGGAGAGGATTGAAATGCGGGTTGAGCTTACTCTTGACCAGATCGATCAGTACGCCGAGCAGGGCTTCTTGCTCATTCCTGATCTCATGCATGAAGAAGTCGGAGTGATCAGGGAAAATATTGAGCGTTCGTCCACGGATGCCACATCAGGGCGGATGCTTGAGAAAGACGGCCACACGCTACGGGGACTGCGCGGGACGCATCTTACCAACGAGTTCTTCGGGCGGCTCGTTCGACACCCGAAAATACTCATCCCCGCCCAGCGACTGTTGGATACGGATGTCTATGTCTATCAATTCAAGGTCAACATGAAGTGGGCATTTAAGGGAGATATGTGGCGATGGCACCAGGACTTCAGTTACTGGCACCACGAGGACGGCATGCTCGCTCCCCAGGCTTTGACCGCCGTCATATTCATTGATCGGGCGGACGAGGTCAATGGACCACTTCTGCTGATCCCAGGTTCGCATCGCTCGGGCTTGATACCGGTCGAGCGGTCCGGGCCGGCCGCATCCGACACGCAGCGTTGGGTCTCGAACTTCACTGCCGGTGTGGACTATACTGTACCCAATCAGGTCGTTGCTGAACTGGCGTGCAAATATGGGATAATCGCCGCAATGGGGGAGCCGGGAACGGTTTTGTTCTTCGCTCCGAATGTCGTCCACGGCTCGCCTCAAAACATGTCGCCTTTCGACCGCACGATGTTGTTCACAACATACAACAGTGTCGACAACCACCTGCGTGAGGTAAAGAATCCCCGACCGGATTTTCTCGTGACACGGAATGGTGATCCTATTTCTCCGCTCGACCACAAGCTGATCTAAGCCCACCGTGCCCCGGTCAGCTCTTGATGCCGACCACCATGGAATCGGGACCGAGTAGGTGTTCCACATAGGTTTCGGAGAAGCCGGCCTCCTGCATCCACCCACCACAGTCAGCCCCGGTGTAGTCGAAGCCTCCGGTCGTCTCAATGAGCATGTTAAGGCTCATTAGCAGACCGAAGGCATTGGTGCGTCGATCGTCGTCGATAAGGGCCTCGTAGACAACCAGCGCTCCCCCCGGTGGAAGAGCGTTGTATGCCTTGGCCAGCAAGGCGCGTTTCTGTGCAAGGTCCCAGTCGTGGAGGATGTGGCCCATGACGAGCACATCGGCGGTGGGGAGCTCGTCGGTGAAGAAGTCACCAGGATAGAAGTGCAACCGGTCAGCGAATCCAAAGCGGGTCACGTATGCATCGAAGATTGGACGCACTGGGGGCAGGTCGAATCCACCGCCGCGAAGGTGGGGATGAGCCAGGGCGAGCTGGACGGGCAGGCAGCCCTGAGCCGTGCCGATGTCGATCACGGTCTGGTAGCGGTCCCAGGGGAACTTCTTGGCAAGGGCACGGCCGGTGCCGGTGCTGATGCCGGTCATCGCGGCAAGGAATTGCTCAAGCTGGGCAGGATCGGGGTAGAGGGCTGTGAAGAGGTCTTCGCCGCCCTTGATCTCATTCTGCGGTTGCCCGGTGCGTAGGGCCTCGGTAAGTGAACCCCAGTGCTGATACAAACGGGTGTTTTGCATCTCCAGCAGCCCGCCGATGTAGGACGGTTTGCGTCGGTCGAGGAAAGCATCCGTGGCGGGGGTGTTGCTGTACAGATCGTGGTCACGGTCGAGCATGCCCAAGGCGACCAAGGCGTCGAGAAAGTCTCGGCTGCTGCGGGAATGCAGGTCGAGTTCCGTGGCCAGACTGACCCTGTCCTTAGGCCCGTCGGCCAGTGCAGTAAAAACTCCGAGTTCCACCGCGCTGAGCAAAGTCTTGGATCCCCAAAACGCCATGCCCAGTCGCAGGATTGATTCGGGACTGAGACCTTCGTCCATGATCGGTGACTCCCATTCACATTACTGCACGGTTGCGTTCAGCGACGTAAGGTTCGCGCGCAGTCACCCACGATGAGGGGGTGAAGTGCCCTGTCCTTGGTAGGTCGCCACCGTGGCACCTGGCGTTACCCAACCGCAGCTCGCCCTCGACCAGTGGCGCCAGTTCGCGCCCGGCGATGAAATCGTCCAAGCGGCGCAGCTGGGCGGCTCCGCGAACGATCGGGCAGTGCTGGCCATCCGGTGCGGGCCACTCGTCAAGGGGCAGGATGAGCAGCTGGCCGTCCAATCCGGCTTCGGCTACAGCTGTGGCCACCGATCGGGACGTCAACGCTGAGTGTGTCGACGTGGCCCCGGTTGACGTGTGCCCGTTGGCCAGCTCACCGAGGGAGAGCCCAGCTTGATCACGCAAATGGTGACGATCGGCGCAGCGAGGGTTTGAACTGGATCGCGCAGCGCGGCATCATTGTCCTTATTCCGATATCGGAATAACACGAATTATGCCGATGTTCGGGTTATGCCGATGGTGGGGTGAATGTGCTGGTGGGGCGCGGGGACGGGCCTGGAAGTTCGGCATAACGTGGTGTGCGGGTTGACGCTGGTCTCTCCATCGTCTGGGGAGAGGTCATGTGATGAGGCGTGTGTCGAGAGTGTTGGTGTCCGGTCCGCTCGCGGAGTTCGCTGTCGGGTTCGCCGAGAGGCTGGCTGGTCTGGGGTATTCGCCGTCGGGTGCTGAGGGGCAGCTACGGCTGATGAAGCATCTGTCGGTTTGGCTTGCGGCAGAGGGCCTTTCGGCTGATGGTCTGACTGGCGAGGTGGTGGCTCGTTTTGTTGCCGGCCGCCGAGCCCGGCGTACCTCTTTGCGGTCTGAGCGGGCGTTGGTGCCGTTGCTGGCGTTGTTGCGGGAGCTCGGCGTGGCGCCGGTGGCGCCGGTGGTCGCACCGACGGATCCGGTGGATGTCTTGCTCGGGCGGTTCGCGGACTACCTGAGGACGCAGCGGGGACTCGCGCCGGCGACCGTGATCAGTTACGTCTCACAGGTGCGGCCCTTCCTGGTCTGGCACGGCGGTCTTGGTGACACGCGGTGGGAGTCGTTGAGGGCGGTCCAGGTGCAACGGTTTGTCGTGGCGCGAGCGGCCGGGCAGCATCGGAGGTCGGTGCAGGTCGGGCTCACCGCGGTGCGCGCTCTGATGCGGTGGATGTGTCGTGAGGCGATGGCGCCGCCGGGGCTGGCCGACATGATCGGCTCGGTGGCGGCCTGGACACCGACCGCGCTGCCCAAGGCGCTGACACCCGGGCAGGTCGCAGACTTGCTGACCGGGCTGTCGGCCGATGCCGTGGCCAGATGCCGCGACGAGGCGATGCTGGCGTTGATGTGGCGGATGGGGTTTCGCGCCGGGGAAGTCGCGTCCTTGTGCCTGGAGGACATCGACTGGCGAACCGGTGTCGTCGTCGTGCACGGCAAGGGCGACCGCAGCGAGCAGGTCCCCTTGCCCGTCGACGTCGGTGAACTGCTGGTGGCCTACCTGCAACGGGCCCGTCCGGTGGGCGTGGATCATCGGCAGGTGTTCCTGGCGGTGGACGCGCCACACCATCGCCTGGGCACGGCCGCGGTGTCCAGCGTCGTCGTG
>JBGSWT010000693.1:0-1560 GCA_041751815.1 Pseudonocardiaceae bacterium | reverse complement strand
CGGCAGCGATCCCGCCGAAAGGCCCCCTACTCGGCGGGATCGCCCCCGTGCATACCGTCGGGAGGTCTTGTCTAAAACCGCATTGACGGCGATCCACGCCGGGTGACAAGGTCGCGAGCAACGAGAGTGAAGCACGGGGGTGCCACTCTTGAGATCCCGCCGGGGACACAGACCGGCGGGATCTTCTTTGTCAGACCGCGACCGCGGACATCGCCCCGGGGTGGTCCTGTCTCGCGTTACCGCCTCAGGGGTGGTGTCGCCACCCCGACCGACGCTTAGCCTCGATCCACCGATGAGCCGGCTTGTCGTGGTTCGGCGGCGGTGACGACGGCTTCGACGGGTGTGAGCGTGGCTGGTTGACCGGCCTCCCTGCCGGGTCGTTCCGTTGTGTCCTTGGTCGTGCCGGTGTCGGCGGTGGTCAGCTGGTCGCGATCAGGGCGGGCCTTGGCCGTGAGCGAACAGTCGGGTCCAGGCGGTTTCCCACGGCCATCCAGTCGGTAGGTGCAGGGTGATGCGTCGGGCCGAGGACGCGACCCGGGCCGGGACGTCGATCAGCTTGCGGCGGATGGTCGCGGTGGTGGCCTTGGCCAGGGCTGGGCCGGTGATGGTCGCGGCTGCTCGGGTCAGGTTGAAGGCCATCACGGCCAGCACGAGCCAGGCGGCGTTGGCGGTGAACTTGCCTGAGGGCAGGTGTGCGAGCGCTGCGTGCTTGAGGTCGGAGTGGACTTGTTCGACGATCGCGTGGCCGCGGTGGGTCTTGTCTGCGGCCACCGTGTCAGCCACGCCGGGGTCGGTGGTGGTGAAGAATGCGTGGAAGCGCCAGGTGTCGAACAACGTCTCCTGGCCATGGTTGCTCTTGGGGTTGAGGTCGGGGATCCGGCGGACCACGAGCCGACCGGTGACCTGCTCGGCCTTCTTCTTCGAGGTGAACGCGGTGAAGGGAATCTCGGCGACCTCGGCACGAGAGACCCACGTGCTGGTCGGCTCGTCGTAGACGGCGTCGGTGTACTCGATGGGCGTCCAGGCGTCCCCACCGATGGTGGCGATCGCGGCCTTGACCTTCGGGTCCAGGCGGACGGTGACTGAGATGTCGGCGCCGCCCTTGATCGCGGCCCGGACGGTGCCCGATCCGTAGAACGCGGAGTCGGCACGCACCAGCGGGCGCATGCTGGTGTCGACGGTGAGTTGGTTGAGGGTCTTCAACGCGTCGGCGACCAGCCGGGCTGCGCCCCGTGGTGAACCGCACGATCCCTTCCGGAGTCGTTGGGCCACGACCACCGGCGCGGACTGGGTTGTGGATGCGGTGGCGAGGAGCGCGTTGAGTCCACGCACGCCGGAGTAGCCGTAGCCCGAGCCCTGCTTCGCGTAGCCGTGGACCTCGATGATGGTGTCGTCGATATCGAGCATCACCCGCTCAGTGGTGCCAGGTGAGGAGACGACCAGCGGGGCCTGGGCAGCCAGTCCGGTCAGGAACCGGGAGGCCACGGCGTCGAGCTGACGGACGTGGCCAAAGGTGAACGAGCGCAGGAACGACCCCAGCGTCGAGGGTGCGTAGGCGTT